>JAFMDF010000077.1 GCA_017857395.1 Bacteroidota bacterium
GTTGTGAGTTGCGGGTTGCGGGTTCAACACGTAACCCGCAACTCGCAACTCGTTAGTTACATTCATCAATTAAAGTAGCAATCAATCCTGTCCAGCCAGTTTGATGAGCAGCGCCCACCCCTCTTCCATTATTACCATCAAAATATTCGTAAAACAAGATTAAATCTTTAAAATGAGGATCATTGGTATATTTATTTTCAAAGCCATTAAAAGGGCGTTTTCCTGTTTCGTCTTTAGTAAAAATAGAAATTAGATTTTGCGATATATCGGTCGCTACTTCTGCTAAGTTTCTAGCGTTAGTTGAATTGGTAGGGCAATTCGTGTGCAAAGAATCCCCATAATACTTATGTAATTCTCTTAATGATTCAATCAATAAATAATTCATTGGCATCCAAATAGGACCACGCCAATTAGAATTCCCACCAAAAATATGCGTTTGACTCTCTGCAGGTTGATATTGTAAACCAAATTCTTCCCCTGCTATATTCACATAATAAGGCGTTTCGTGTACTTTGGAAACGGAGCGAATGCCGCCTTTAGAGAAAAACTCCTTTTCATCCAATAAAGGTTGAAGAATTCGAGACAATCTATCTCTGCTAATGGTGGATAATAAAATATCTTTCCCCTCTTCCAATTCAGGCAACACCAAATATTTATCCCGTTGTACTCTATAATCTCTAAACCATTTAATACGACTATAAAAGCGGTCTAACTTTTCAATACGCTCCCATTTTAAGACAAGAGACGCAAAAAGTGTGGATAATCCAACCAAAGACCGCACTTTTATTGGAATTTGTTCGCCATTTGGTAAGGCTAAGACATCATAAAAGAAGCCTTCTTCTTCATCCCAAGCGTTGGCATATCCATCGCCAATCTTATTTAAAGCCGCAGAGATATAGATAAAATGTTCGTAATATTTATACGCCATGTCCTCATAAACAGGGTCTTCTTGTGCTACTTCTAACGCCATATCTAGCATATTTAAGCTAAACATTGCCATCCAACTTGTACTATCTGCCTGTTGTAAAGTACCGCCTCCTGGCATGGGTGCGCTTCGGTCAAACACCCCAATATTATCCAATCCTAAAAAGCCGCCTTCAAAAATGTTATTATTATTACCGTCTTTTCGATTGACCCACCAAGTAAAGTTTAGCGATAATTTTTGAAAAGCTCTCTTTAAAAATTCAATATCATTTTTCCCTGTTTGCTTTTGTCCCATTCGGTAAACTTCCATCACCGCCCAAGCATGTACGGGTGGATTGACATCATCAAATGCCCATTCGTAGGCAGGTAACTGTCCATTTGGGTGCATATACCATTCTCTTAAAAAGAGTAATAATTGTTTTTTGGCGAATTCTAAGTCAATCATTGCCAACGGAATACAATGGAACGCCGAATCCCAAGCTGCATACCAAGGATATTCCCATTTATCAGGCATGGAAATAATATCTTCATTATGCAAGGTTCGCCAATGGGTATTTCTGCCATATTTTCGTCCTTCTGGTGGCGCAGGCTGACCTTTATCCCCATCCAACCAAAGATTCACATCTATATTATAATATTGCTTCGTCCACATCATACCTCCAAAGGTTTGACGCTGAATATTTACTAAGTCTTCGTCCTTTTTCTTAGGTAAAAACTGTGCGTAAAATACATCTGCTTCTTTGAGTCTATCCGCAAATATTTTATCAAAAGAAGTGCTTAATGGATTCTTAGTATGTGCTTTTTTAGACAACCTTAATTTAATCGAAACTGATTTTCCAGTAGGCACTTCAAATTGATAGGAAGACGTAAATTTTGTCCCTTTTTCATGGTTTTCAAATAACTGATAATCTCCAGTAACAACCGCATCATTAATGGCGTCTTTTACATAAGGTTGTGTATTTGTTGCCCCAAAAACCCTTGCCATATTCGTTTCATTCTCTGTAAACATCGTCTGACCTGGCGCTTCAAAATAGCAATAGTAATCGCCTGTTTTTTCATGTTCTATTTTAGCGCAACCGTAGTTTTTATTGAGTGTTTGTAAAGTTATGGACGGCTTACTTTCAACTAATTTATAACTCCATAGATTTCTCAGCCATAAAGTAGGCAGTAAAGTAATTGGTGCTGCTTCGGTATGCCGATTATGAGCGGTTATTTTAATTAAAATATCATCCTCCTCCGACTTGGCATATTCCGTAAATACATCAAAATATTCGTTGTTTTCAAAAATCCCCGTATCTAATAATTCGTATTCCAGTTCTGCCCTACCCCTTCGAGCATTCTCTTGGACTAAATCTGCATAAGGGAAAGCGTTTTGTGGATATTTATACAAATGCTTCATGTAAGAATGTGTCGGTGTACTATCTAAATAATAGTATAATTCCTTGACATCTTCCGCATGATTGCCTTGATTCCCTGTTAGTCCAAATAATCTTTCCTTTATAATTGGGTCTTTACCGTTCCACATTCCTACCGCAAAACAAATATTACAAGTTTTATCACTAATACCAGCAATCCCATCTTCTCCCCAACGATATTGACGACTACGGGCGTGGTCATGCGGAAAATATTCCCATGCCGTACCATTGGGGCTATAGTCCTCTCTAACCGTTCCCCATTGTCTTTCGCTCAGATATGGCCCCCAATTCATCCAATTTTTTGTACGATTATAATGTTCTGCTAGGCGTTTTTTTTCTTTCATAGTGGATTAAGTTAGGCCTTTTTTTATTCCATATAAGGCATTTAAGTTTTTATTAAAAGCGTCAGGTAAAAAAATGAAGGTGACACAAAGTAAAAAATACCCTTACCTTATGAAAGGTTTTGTATTTATATTTCTTTTGTAAATAAACTATTTTTCTATAAAAAGTCCTAGCTAAATCTTTCTATCTAATTTTCGGAAAGTAATTAAAAGATCTTTTGAATTATTATCAATGTCAATAATATTAATTAGGTTTAATAGAGCCGATGCCGCTTCTTTTATGGGTACATTTTCATAAAAGTGGTCTCTAGTAAAATGCGCAAATTTCATCACTTGAAAAGCATTAAACCAATGAAAAAATCGTTTTTTAAAAGCAGGAAAAGTAGAAGTATTTTTTATAATTTCTGCCAATCGAATATCGACGTCTATCAATTCCAAATATTGCAATACGGATTTGGGTAGTGCTATCTCTCGCCAGTTTTCTTTTAATTTATAAATAGTTTTTAATTGAGCAAAAAATAGTTTTAAATCTTTGAAAGTCTGTAAATTATAGGTTTCGTAATTTCCTTTTTGTTTAATAATTTCGCCAACTGCTTTGCCTGTACCAAAAGGAACTCTATCCGAAATTCTAGGAGAAGGGAAAACAGTGGTCGTATTTAATTCAGTAAAATTTCCTAGGGCAATAAATTTTTGTAAAAAATAAAAATCTTCGCCCGCTTTCCGTCGATTCATACCACCTTGTTTTTGGTAAAAATCAGACCTTACCGCCATACTCGACCCAATCGTTTGGTAGGCAAACGGACAACCTGCCAGCCTTTGGGCATTGATAAAATATCGCAAATGTAATTCATATTCGATAATAGCTTGATACACTTTTTGGGCATGATCAAATCCACGAATTGGATGTTCAAAATAGATACTACAAGCGGAAGTTCTAGCATTATTTTTAAAGTGATTTTCGATTTCCACTAAATAATTTTCTGTACAACGACTATCTGCATCAAAACACACAATGACCCCTTTTTTCTGTCTAGCTTTTTCAAAACGATAACAGGCCTCATCCATCCCTATTTTCCTAGCCAATCCTACACCGCCAAATTTCTTAGGTAAGTCTCCTTGATAAATAATGCGAAATCGTAGATGAGGTTGGTTATTCTTTTCACTCCAGTCGAGTGCCTGTTGGTATATTTTTTGGTTGAGTACTTTTGTTTTGGCAGTATCTATTTCCGAGTCATTAATCACCACAATTACTTCTACATCCCAATGTGGCTTTTGGCATTTTTTTAGAGACATCAAGCTTAGTAATAAGAATTCTTCTTTATACGCAGGAATCACGACGATAATACCTAAGTTTTTGGAAACTCGGTTATAAAAGAAAGGAGGGTAAGCCGCTAGTTTTTGTAAATAGGGTGTCAAATGGAAAACATTATAAGCCAAAAAAATAATTTATAGCGCTGCAAAGTAAAGCAATAGTCTGCGAAGGCGCTTATCTTTGTTCTAATAATTTACAAACTCACTAAAAGAATATCCCAATGAAAAAGAATTGCCTCCTCTTAGTTATAGGTTTATTACTACAGATGACCTCGTTCGGTCAGGAAGTACCACAAGAACAAAAAGTTGTTATCACCAAAATTGCTGCCACTTGGTGTCCACCTTGCGGAGGAACAGCCTGGGATAATTTTGATATCATCAATGATACTTATGCAGGAAAGGCGGTTATTTTAACGGCGCATCCGAGTCGTTCTAGCCAATTACATTCCCCAGAAGCGATTGATTTTTCGGCTAATTTACCACAAGCTTTTGGGCAACCTTTGTTTTACCTCAATCGGTCAAAATATACCACCAATAATATTATACCCAACACAGAAACGGCTATAAGTGAGGCGGTTACTACCAGCCCAATGGCTAATACAGGTATATTGGCAACTATTAAAGATAACACCTTAACCGTCGATGCAAAAGTCAAATTCTTTCAAGAAGGAGACGGCGAATATTATTTATCGTTATTGATAATTGAAGACGGTGTAATTGAACAACAAGCGAATAGAGGAAGTACAGCTTCCCATAAAAGAGTGTTACGTTCTTCCTTAATGGGTGGTACTTTTGGTCAAGAAATTGCCAATGGGGTGATTGCTGTAGATACCGAATTCAATTTTAGTGACAGCAAAGAACTAGCAGCAGATTGGAATACCGAAAATTTAGAAGTAGCAGCAATTATTTGGCAAAAAATTGATGGGGTTTATGAGTTTGTCAATGCACATGTTGAAAATGTGTCTTTTTCTACTGGATTGAATATTTTAGAAACTACTGGTGTTCAATTATCTGTTATGCCAACTATTCTTAAAGAAACAACAACTATTTCTATAGCTGCACCGATAACTTTTAACAAAGTGAATATTGCCGTATTTAATACCGCAGGACAACAAGTACAAACTGTTTTTTCTGGTCCACTAAATAATGGTTTACATACTTTTTCTATTGATAGAAGTAAGTTAGTGACTAGTGGGATTTATTTTTTACAAGTGGAGTCTAAGGGTTCGGTGATTAGTCAGAAGTTGGTGGTGGAATAAACAGCAAGAAAAACTTTAGACGCTCCAAGGCCTGAAAGACACTTGGAAGTCTTGGGTATAAAAAGGGTTTTAAGCCAAGTAATATTGTTAATTATTTACAAAAATTAACAAATCGCCAATCTTAAAACCCTTTTTTCGTTACATTTGAGCAAATCCATTTTTTTTATCAAAAAAACAGAATATTATGAAGGCTAAAATGCTTTTTACTTTGACTTTATGTTTATCCTTTTTATTTGTTAATACTATTGACGCTGCAACTACATTCCACAGCCCTGTAGGTACGTATGACTTTGAAGTAACAGATATTCCTGACCAGCCAGATGTAAAAGGCACAATGGTCGTCAGTAAAGTAGATGGAAAAATCAAAGTAATATTCGATTCAAGTGCAGGAGAAATTGAATTAGCAGATGCTAAATTAGACGGACATAAATTAACTGGTAAAATTGATGTACAAGGAATCGTCTTAAAATTATCTGGTAAATTCACCGATAGTGGCTTTGAAGGGCAATGGAATTCAGAATTCGGTGCTTTACCCATTACTGCTTCTAAGAAATAAAATGAATGGTCATATTGTTGAATTGCTTTATTGTTAACGATACTTTATGCAACCAACAATATAACCATTAACCTAATCGAAATGATTGGACTTCGATATTTGAAGTTTGCAGCCATAGCCGTCAGGTTAACGATTTAATTTAGGTGTTTTTTAAAGCTAATTAGGTTAAAAACCTAAAGAATATTGGTTTGAAGATAAAATCTTCAAACATCGACACCTGCATAAATCGTTGACTATCAGTAATAATTTTCTTAGCCTGACGGCTATGGTTGCAAACTTCAAATATCAAACACCAAGAGTTTTATCTGTACCATCGAATTCATTCGCCGAAACGTTTATCCGATTCAATCCATTCTACTACATGCTCAAAGCAAGCAATATTCATAAATCTTACGATACTTTACACGTTTTAAAAGGAGTTGATTTTTCTGTTGGCAAAGGAGAAATAGTCTCCATTGTAGGGAAATCAGGTGCTGGAAAAAGTACTTTACTCCATATTATTGGCACTTTGGATAAACCCGATTCTGGTAGCGTTCTTTATGACGGTCGAGAAATATCTGCCTTAAATACCAATGAGTTAGCCAGTTTCAGAAATGAACATATTGGTTTCATTTTCCAATTCCACCATTTATTACCAGAATTTACGGCTTTAGAAAATGTCTGTATTCCAGGTTTTATTTTAAAAACCCCAGAGGCTAAAGTTAAAAAAAGAGCGAAAGAACTACTAGATTATTTGGGGCTTTCCGAAAGATTAGGTCATAAACCCAACCAATTATCTGGTGGCGAGCAGCAAAGGGTCGCAGTCGCTCGTGCCTTGATTAATAACCCAGGTATTATTTTCGCCGATGAGCCAAGTGGTAATTTAGATTCTGCTTCTTCTAAAGAATTGCATGATTTATTGTTTAAATTACGAAACGATTTTCAGCAAACTTTTGTGATTGTAACGCATAATGAAGAATTGGCAGATATGAGTGATCGAAAAGTCGAAATGCAGGATGGCCGCTTAGCTCAATAAGAAAAGATTTATGAAAATAGAATTCTGGACCATAGGCAAGACGAATGAAGCATATTTAAAAGAAGGTATGGCCATCTTTCAGAAGCGAATTCAACGGTATTTAAAACTAGAAACCGTATTAATTACAGATGTAAAAAATGCTAAAAATCTTAAGCCGCAACAGGTAAAAGAAAAGGAAGGAGCAAAAATATTAGCCAAATTAAATACAGGCGATTTTTTGATTTTATTAGATGAAAAAGGGAAGCAATTTACTTCTGTGGGATTTGCCAATTATATAGAAAAACAATTACACCAATCTCATCATCGAATTATCTTTTTAATTGGAGGTGCTTATGGGTTCTCTCCCGCTATATATACAAGAGCCAATCAAAAATTAGGTTTGTCTAATATGACTTTTTCCCATCAAATGGTTCGGCTATTCTTTTTAGAACAATTTTATCGAGCCATGACCATTTTACGGAATGAGCCTTATCATAACCTATGAGTGATGAGTAATAAGTGCACCTACTCATAACTCATCACTATACTACCTTCTTATCTCTAAAAATCCACTAAATTGCTCTCCTTCTCCTGTATCAAATAAATAAAAATAAGTACCATCGGGTAAAAGAGAACTTTGTGTTCCCCAATTGCCGTTCCATTCATTTTTATAACCAGCCATTTCATAAACCATATTTCCCCAGCGATTGAATACTTGAACAATATTACTAGGATAATCTTCAATGCCATCAATTTGAAAGACATCATTTATTCCATCTCCATTAGGGGATAAAGCATTATAAATAGTAAAGTTTCTGTCACTCGTACAATCTACCAAAACAGTTACAGTAGCCGTATCGCAAATATTCTCGAAGCAAATAGCATATTGAAACATGTCTGGAATAGTATCATTGCAATAATCTGTAATGGGGACATATTGAATCGTACCATCTAAATTGAAAGTGGCAATGCCATTATCAGGGGCACCAACTAGGTACATGTCATCTAAAGTCGTAAAAATGTCGTTGCCCAAAGCATTAAATACAATTGGCGAATTGATGCTCGTACTAGTAGTATCATCCACCGCATCAAAAGTTGGGCCGTCTGTACAAGGTACTAAAACACTTACTGTAGCGGTATCACAAAAGTTATCTAAACAGATAGCATAATGAAAAGTATCGGGGTTCATATCATCACAAAAATCTAAAGCAGGTGTATAATTAATCGTACCATCTAGGTTAAAATCAGCCATTCCATTTGCTGGCATATCCACCAAATACATAGTATCTATGGTCGTAAATAAATCATTCGCTAAAGCGTCAAAAACAAGGTCTTCATTAATTGTAGTCTGAACATTGTCGTCTATGGCATCAAAATCTTGTGGTGGCAGATCGCCACTCGTAACTATGATAATCAAAGTAACCGTATCACAAAAACCAAAAGCATCACAAATTTCAATACAAGCGGTATCTACACCTAATTCAATTCCTGTATAATCGACACAACCTGTAATGCCATCAATTGTGAGCATTGCCATTTCGCCATTTTTTTCTGGGCAGAGGTCTTGAACCGATTGGAAAGGGCTTGATAAACCCATTAATTCAATACAAGACCGTCCATCTTCATTAACTTCTACCGTATCTCTAATCACCAAGTCTTCATCACAAGCAGGCGCATTAATAGCAATTAATAAAGTATCTAAGCAGTTTTCACTATTCGTAAAAATTAATTGATGCGTTTTAGGCGCAGTAAAGTTTAGCATGCTACCATTTCCACTATCGCAAGGCGCAACCACACCAGAAAAGACCGTTCCATTGTCTGTAATTCCGTACGTTAATAATGAGTCATAATTTAAGGGCGCACAAATCTCAAAAGATTGGCAATCTAAAACAGCTACCGCAAAGGTGTCTAGGTCGATGAAAGACATACAATTTATTGGTTCCCGACTCACATTTATCCGAAGCGTGAATTGAATATTCAGCCCATTTTCATCCATTATACTATAACAAACATCATCCGTTCCTTCCATTAGCCCCTCAATTGTCAACTCATTAGTACCTGCTTCCAAATTAACACTAGCATTGCCATCTGATAATTCAGGACATTGATTTTCAGAAATGACAAGGTTATTGCCAAACAGTTCCACCAAAGAGAGCATAGTACTTCTTCCCTCAACTATTTCTATAACAATTAAGGTATCTCTAGAAATCATATCACTACAAGGTTGGCTAATGGTCAAAGTATCAGAACAGGTACTACTTTTTTCCACTAAAATTAATTCGTGATTCCCTGTAGCAAAAGTTACTAAAGTACCTGTCGGTGTTAAATTAGTATTTAGGTCGAAAATAGTAGTAGAAGTTGTTCTTGGCGTTCGAATAATCATTTCGCCATATTGATTCGCTGGCAAACCACCTTGAATAATCAAAATATCGCTATCTAAAACCCAATTTCCCAAAGGGTCCCAAGTATTCATAGAATCGACTAAAGCTGCAATATCTAAAAATCCACCAGAAAAATTCTGTCCATTAACCATCCATTCATCCAAAACATAAGGACCTAAGTCGCCTCTGCCTGGTAAAGTAAAATAAGTATAAGCATAAAAGGTATCAAATTGACAACCCGTTATACGATCCATATAAGATGCTCCATTTAAAAATAGCGCATAATTAACCATACTATCCAAAGGAATAGGTAAGCAAATTTCTCCCTGGTCAAAACAACTAATGGTATCCATTATTATATTTTGACCAAAAGTATCTAGCAGCCCTAAGGTACAGGCAGGCGCTGCAATCACTGCCGAAGCCGTTTGCATACATCCTGTATCATCTGTAATCGTTAAATCATAAACGCCACTTGCTAAATCGCTTAAAGCAGTTGTGGTGCTTCCGTTACTCCAGGCATAAATATATGGCATCATTCCTCCAGAAATGGTCGAAGTAATCGTTCCATTTCCAATTCCTGTTCCATCATTGGCAGTTAATTCAATAATAATTGGGTCAGCATCAGGTAATAAAGTGCTCACTGCCATCATGCAACCATTCGCATCTGTAACGGTTACCATATAACTGCCACTAGGAATACTATCTAGTATAGCCGTAGTATCTCCTAAGTCCCACAAAAAAGTATAAGGCGCTTCACCTGACATAGGAAAAATACGTAATGCCCCCGTACTATCGCCCGCACAATCAGGAGATCTCATATCCAACATTACATCTATAACTGGACAATCATGAAAATCAATAGTAACGGTTTGTAATTGCTCACAACCATTCGCATCTTCAACAGCTAATGCATAAGTGCCAGGTAATAAATCCGTTTGTAAAGAATCAGTAGAACCATTATTCCATCTAAATTGATATGGAGGTGTTCCTCCTGTCAAAGTAGGCGTAGCTGTTCCGTCTGCCACTATTTCTCCAGTTGCATCGGTCTTATCAATAGTTAATAATAGAGCAGCAGGTTCTATAATTGTAATTTGGCTAACTGAGGTATCGCCTTCAGCATCTGTTAAAGTTAAAGCATAATCACCCGCAGGTAGGTTATCAATAGTAGAAAGCGTGTCTCCTGTATTCCATAAATAACGATAGGGAATACTTCCGCCATTTCCTTTTGCAATAATTATCCCATCATTTTGACCGAAACAACTAATGTCTTGTTTGACAATTTGTACACCCAAATCAGATTCACCGCCATTTCCTTCTGAACAAGCGACACCTGTTCCTCTAATACCAATTGGCACATCTGCCAAATTAAAGCCTGCAACCGTTAATTGTTGCCCAACATTAGCATTTTTTTGATTCGGTGGAAAAAATGGATCCGTCTGATTATCCATCAAAGCTATGACGCCACTATTACAAGTCTGCAAATTATTAAAAGAGAATAAATCCACTTTTTCTCCTTTTCGAAAAGAGATACCAGCCGTTCCTTGCGAACCTAAGGCTATGGAAATATAATCAAATTCAGGTGACTCTACAGGTGTGGTATCTGTACCAATAACGAAAAAAATTACATTTTCTAATAGATTCGTGATTTCGCCAACTTCCAATTGACCTTTAGGCGCTTTAACCGTTACTTGAGCAGTACTGACTACATTATTAGGAAAATCCCAAGTAGTATCTGAAATCATAGAAACGACAAAGTCACCGTTTTCTACTTTCGTTAATTCAAAATCTACTAAACAATCTATCGTATCACCTGACATTAAGCTAGGCACAAAGCCCAACACTTGCCAGCAGGTACAGTAGACCAAAAGGAGGATTAAAAATATTTTTTTGCCTGTGTTCATAGAAAGAAGGAATTAAACTATGAACTTGTCTAATAAATTTAGCTATTAAACAAATTCTATTCTAGATTGATATAAAAACTATAAAATTTCAACTTCAAATCGCCTCATACAGAAATTTATGGTTGAATCTGATTTCTAATAAGCATTATAGGGTAATTCATGCTAGTAGTATTACTAACAAAATCAAATAGGTGATTTTCTAAATTTTGAAGATTAGGTTAAAAAATGGTAAGCAAGAGTTATTTTCAGTTAATTGGTTATCTATTTTCAGTTATTAATAGATGATAGCTATTTAAAACTAAAATTAGATGCCGAAAAAAAGGTGTAAATCTGTTAGTATTTTTAGATGCATATTGCTAAAATACTTTCAGAAAAAAAAATAACTCCAAAAAATGTTTATAAGGCTTTCTTATTAGGCAGACAATAAATATACCAAATTATAATATGAATAAAAAATATTTATTTTTTCTTAGAAATAGCATTCTAGCATGGTTATTGGAAAACTTATAATTGTACGTCTAGGTAGTAGCAATTTGTTTCCATTTTTTACTCTATGCAATAATGAGTCAACAAATTATATTCCATATTTTTTATTATAATCCATATTTTTATTTAAAATCCATATTCCAAAATTTTGTTGCCAGCGCCTGACGTACACCCTTTTTCTCTGTCTCTATTCTTTTAAGAATTTACACAAATAAGTCGATTAACCTTACGGAATAAGGTCGAAAAATAAGTCCATCACTTAGATACTCCAAATCCTATAGTATCGGATTGAAGATACTTGGAGGTCTATCAACAAAATATCGGAGTTATTTTTTACCCATTACTAAGTAATGAGCAGCTTACACATTCCTCATTGCTTCTACATAAAAGTAGTTAGGCGCGTCGACTAGCAGAATAGTTTAAACAGAGAAATCCGAATCTTACATGAACCAGTTCCCCTCAAAGTATTGGATAATACTTATCCCTCTTTGTCTGCTTTTAAACAAAGTCTCCGCTCAAGTTGTAGGAAACATCTCCATGCTAGAGGAGAATGCTACTTTTTTAATTTCCATCGTCCCAAATAAAACTATAGAAAGGCCTAATAATATAACAAATACGGGTCAAATTACTTTAAAAGCACCAACTGGTACTGTTGATGTTTCAAGCGTTAACTCCTTTACGGGTATTTGGCAATTAAATACCATCATTCAACAACCTGTTGAAGCACCCAATTTTGATTATCTGGTTTTTAATCTAATCACGCCTATTTCAAATCCTTCTTATCGTGCTAATATAGAAGTCCCTCTTTTTAATTTTAAAAATAAAAAGGGCTGTACTGGCAGCATTGAATTAATAGAGAATTTTACCGATGTTTTCTGGCCACCTAATTCATTGGATGTCAATATAGGTAATCAATTGACCATTTTAGAATATGGCATTAATAATGCTTATGAGAAGAACCATCCACTTTATACGGAAGTAACTTGCCCTAATATCTTAGCAATTGACTTATTAGTCGATAGCATTAAATGTTTCGGAGAACAAGCAGTTTTAAAGATTCAATTACACAATGGCACTTTACCTTTTTATTATGAATTAAGGTCGTTAGATGGATTAATAAAAAAAGATAGCCTATTATTTAAAGGAGATAGTGCCTTCTGCACTTTTCCTGCGGGTACTTATCAATTCCTTGGTTTTGATAAAATTGACAGTCTGCAGCAAAACATACAAATTGCCGCCCCAAGTCCGCTACAAATTGAGGTACTTCAAAAAAATGATATAATCTGTTCTGATGAAAATAATGCTGCTCTTAAAGTCAGAGGAAACGGCGGCACGACAAATAATGATTTTGAATATCGTTGGTCTAATGGAGCAATAGGTTCAGAATTAAGTAACCTAGAAGCAGGAGAATACATCGTTACGCTTATAGACGAGAATAATTGTAGCACGACAAAAGCAATAATTATAGAAACTATTCCTCCTCCGATTATTGACTCCGTCGAAATGTATATGCCTACTTGTCATAATGCAGCCGATGGCATAATTGAACTTATCCATATTAAAGAGGGCACACCTCCTTTTAAGTACGCTTTAGATAAAGGGATTTATCAAAACGAAAATTATTTTGATAATTTACCAAGTAATACTTATCAAATAAATGTATCAGATATCAATAACTGTGTGACATCAAAGCGGGTGACTTTAGAAAACCCACCTAAACTTGCTTTTTTAGGAATAGAAATGGATACGGTCTTATTAATTGGACAAAGCACCAAATTAGTACCGATACTTGCAGAAAGCACCAATTTATTCTATAATTGGACGCCTAACACTTTTTTATCCTGCTCAGATTGCCCAAACCCTATTGCGAAGCCTAGCAACACCATTTCTTATACCTTAGTTGTTAGTAATCACTTAGGCTGCGAAACGAGTCTTACCAGTCAAATAAGCGTCTTTCAAGAACCTCCCCTTTTTATACCAAATATCTTCAGTCCTAATAATGATGGCGAAAATGATTCATTTGAAATATTTACTGGCCCAACTATCGCTTTTGGGCAACATTTACAAATTTTTAATCGCTGGGGTCAATTAGTCTATGATATGAAAAATAACGCCCCTAATAATAAATTGAATTGGAATGGGTATATTCAAGGAAAGCTGGCTGATTCTGGTATATATATATATGTAGCAAAATTACAATTGGAAAATGGAGAGACCCAAATTCAAAAAGGTGACTTTTTTCTGTTAAAATAATTCAAATACTAGGTTCCGTAACTTAGTCACAGAATTAGTCTTTTTTTATATTAATTAATCAAAACACGCTACCAAATTAAGGTTTCTCTAAATACATCCATTTTTAAATACTTTATAAAAGTTTAATTATTAATATTTTACAAATAATTAAATATCAATCGCTATAAAATATCCCTAGTAGATTCCCATCTTCTTATTGTCACAACACACTTAAAGTTTGTCATTTTTAAAAATAATTCGTCATTTTTTTCTATTTTTTTTTGCATTTAACCCCAAATCACCCCCATATTTGTATTGTCGCTAAGAAATTAACCTTCCAACAAAATATGTGACATCAATTTCCTCCCTTTCTTCTCCCCTTCAATATTTAAACTGAACTAACACCACTTATAATGACTAATTTTAACTTCATCAGAACAATTGCTTTTTCTTTACTAATTACGTTAGTAGCTTGTGGTAAGGATACGGAAATTCAATTAAATAAAGAATACCAAGGAGTTGATGTTGAATTATGGAGTTATTTTGAAAAGTTTGAAAAAGAAGCAGCGGAAAGAGGTGTTAAGATTGATTTAGCAGTAGCAGGAATAACTGGAACTAATGAAAAAATTCACGCTCACGGAACTGTTGGATTATGTAATCACCGTTTAGACCAACCTAACCATGTTATTATTGACCTTAATTTTTGGGCTTCTGCTTCTGATAATTCTAAGGAAATGATCATCTTTCATGAATTAGGTCACTGCTACTTAGAAAGAAGTCACAACGATAACAAAAAAAGTGATGGTACTTGTGCTAGCATCATGAGAAGTGGAAGAGGTGGCTGCATCGACTTTTACAACAAAGCGAATAAAGCAGCATACTTAGATGAGTTATATACAGCAGAAGAAAGTAACTAATTACAGTTACGAGTTGCGGGTTGTAAACAAAAAAAGAGATTATCTTTGGTAGATAATCTCTTTTTTTGTTCTGGTTCAAGGCATTTTACTTTTCAATTTTTAATTAAAAAATTTAATATCCTTATCCTTTCTCCTTCTTCCGAATCTCTTTAGACAAAACCTGTCCTTCCTTTTTCTTTGCCTCAAATGCTTTTCTTCGCTTTTCTGTATAATGTGCAGCCAATTCTTTAACTGCGAGTGGTTGTTTATTCAAATAACGATGATAAGCGGTAATAAGCACTCTTGCTTGGTCATCTGGATGATTTACGCCAACTTGTCGCAGGTGATGAGATAATCGAGAGCCTTCATAAAAACCCCAATTATGAATAATCCAGCGGCCTAAACTAAAATGCAATTTTCTCACCGCCATTTCTACAGGTACTGCTTTAAAATTCGCTTTCGCTTCTCTTGGCGTCAATCTATTTAATTGGGTAAAAGCATCAGGAACATCTTTAGGAATATAGACCCCATATAACCGTTCTTTCTTGATGCGTTTATCATAGTTCTTTTGAAAAATTTCGTCTTTGGTTAATCTTTGTGCGAAACTTGCAACACTAAAGAGGGCTACTAATAGCAATACTAATTGGAATTTCTTCATGAAAAATATAGGTTTACAGAATAAGTTTGCTTTCAAAACAAAATTGCTTACAGAATTATTGTTTGGTTAAATGAATTAACGATAAAATAACAGGTTTCGTAGCTTGGGCTTCTAGTAGTCTATGAAAAGCTACAGAAATACCTTATCGCTCTTTTTTCCATTTTTCAATAATCTTCATGCCTTCCTCTATTTTTATTTTATAGTATTTCTGCATCGCTTTAGCATCAAAATCGTTGAGTGTCCCTCCTTTTTCTATATGCATTTTAAAAACTTCCCCACTAGCATAAGTGGAAGCTGCCGCATATAAACCAACCACTACTCCACCGACCATTGTACCAACGCCAGGGATTAACTTTAATAAGGATTTTGTACCCATCGCATATATTCTAGCTGCGGTAGACCCTATTAAAGCATTCAATAAACTACGCAATTGTGCTTCTTCATATTTTAAGTGATATAACTGACAAAGTTTTCTCGTTAATTCCATTTGAACTGCCGTATTTGCCATTATGTCCAAACCAATTACTGGAATGAATCCTGAGCCTAAACTATACATGGTGTGTTCTTTTATCAATTGACTTGCTTTTATACTGTAATTCTTTTTGGGCATAATTTTTATTTTTGGTGATTTATTTTGATTTATTTTTAGACGTAAAGTAGGCTTAATAGTAACTATATTTTGCCCAACGCCTCCCTGCGGCAGGCAGGTATTTTATCGTTCAACAGATTTTAGGGTGGCTTGCACTTTCAGTTGAATAAGTCCTTCTAATTTTTCTATTTCTGTTTTAGTTAATACAAATTTATTCTTATTAATATAAACGCTTTTCTCTCGATAACCGTATATTTTTCCACTAAAATTAAAAAATACCCAATCTATCCATGCTGCTTGACTTCTTTCAGGTTTATTCTGATAATTCAGCAAATGTAAATCTTTTAAAATGATAACTAAAGCTGAATCCACAAAAGAAAAATATTCCGTTAATTGTCCAATTTTCACTTGATTGGCTTGGTATTTCTGTTTAAAAAAAGTTTCTAAAAAAGCATAGCCTTTTAAGTAAAAAAGTGATTTTAATTCAATTTTTAAAAAATAATTACTTAAATCCTGTTTTATCTCTTTCATTCGCACTTCCAAATCTCTTGAGGTCAAGCCTATTTTATACATTTTTTGGTGGTCTGCTACCACTTCAATAAAGTATAAATCAAATTGTTTAAAATAGGCGAAGTCCTTTTCAAACAAAGCTAACTTAGCTGTAACTTCTTTAAAACCAGCTGCTTTTTGATGGTAATTTTTCAAGAATTTCACATAAGGCTGAAAAGCGATTGGATAATAATATTCGTGTAAATCGGGGGTCAAGGCTTCAAAGGTACATTTCCTCTTGCCATCTGTATATCCCGCTGTAAATTGAGGTAATTGAATTAAATGAAAGGCTGGAAAAGGGGCAATTTTTTGGCTAATAAATCGGTCAACTTGACGAATAATTTCTGATATGTCACCAGTTATACCTTTCCCTTTTAAAGCTGCTAACTCCTTTTTTAAGGCAGGAATCAATTGTTCGGCTTGTGATTTTTTAGTCGTATAATTTTGCAATTGCTCCTTCAAGCTATTATAATAAAGTTGAATTTTTGCCAATTTTTGAAAAGCATAAACTGAAAGCGGTAATTTAACGGGCAATTTGCCTGTAATGTCAAAAAAATGCGCTGCAAAATGTTGAGTACAACCCGCCCCGTCATGCGCAAAATGATGTCGTTTAATTCTACCTTTTTTAGCTACTAATTTTTGCTGGCAATAAGGGCATAAGATTTCTGTCTTTCCTGAGGTGACCTCAGAAATATGAACAAAGTTGCCTTGATAAATACCAAACGGTAGTTTCATTTTGCAATTTTCAAAATAAAAATATACTGAATATTTCATCCAACCGTACCGTAGGTACTAAAGATGGGTAGTAGCTTTGATTAGCTAAAATCATTTTCCTAAAATACATTACTTCTTGCTTTACATTTTGAAAATTGAGCATTTTAAATTAAAAAATGAAAAAATATTACCAACGAAAGTAGTATTATTGAACAAACATTCAAAATCGAATAGAAATGAGTCAGCAATTTATCGACGATCAAACATTTAAGCACATAGATTTTAATCAAAAAGACATAAAAAAAGGCACTTATGAAAATTGTCAGTTTCAAGATTGTAATTTTTCAACAGTAAGCTTAGTCCGTATTAATTTTGTGGATTGTCTGTTCAATAATTGTGATTTCAGCAATGCAAAGTTAACAGAAACTGGGTTTCAAAATATTTCTTTTGAGCATTGTAAATTAATGGGTTTGCGCTTTGATAGCTGTAATTCTTTTTTATTTGCAGTCAATTTTCAAAATTGTAGGTTAGATTTTTCTTCCTTTTATAAAGTCGACTTAAAAAAGTCCAATTTTCAAGATTGTTCCTTAGTAGAAGTAGATTTTGTCCGTGCAGATTTAAGCAAAATAGCCTTAAAAAAATGTATCCTTACAAATGCTACTTTTGAGCAAACAATTTTAAAAGAAACAGACTTTAGTAGTGCGATTAATTTTAATATTGAACCCTCTGAAAATCAAATAGAAAAGGCGAAATTCTCCATAACCAGCTTACCTAATCTATTAAGGAAATACAATTTAACAATTGAAATATAAATTTTGGCTTTATTTTTGAGTCTAACTTATTATAAGTATCCCTCTAACTACCTCCCCTATAGTATCTTATTCATTTTGTAGACACGCAGATAGTGTCTAATCTCCCCACAATCGCTAAAGTTCAACACTTTTTTTAAACACTAAATTATGAGAACGCTTTTCTTCTTGTCTTTTCTTTTTATTCAATCAGCCATTTTCGCTCAGGTTAAATTCACCATTGAAACTCAAGATGATGGCGCAACCTATCTGGTCAAATTAAAGCCAGATGAAACTTACGCAGCTCCGAAGAATATTACCAATACCGCTCAAATTAGCTTTGTGGTGAAAACAGGAGGGTTTATGGTAGGAAATATTCAAAACATCAATGGTAACTGGCAAAATAATAATAACATTATTGCACCAGTAAGCAGTCCAACGAAGGATTATTTCGTTTTTAATCTATCAGGGCACATTAAGGATATTGATTATGTGGAAGGAGAAGAAGTTGCTTTATTTTCATTTGAAAATATTGGCAAAAAAACAGGAAAACCCCGATTTGTTAATGAAGAAGATGTTAAAGAATTTAAAATTAAGAAATTAAATATTGGCAACCAGATTTCAGTTTTGGGTGCAGGTTTTATAAATGCTTTTTCTGGCACTTATACTACAGATAATGATGCCGAAGAAGAATATGAAGAAGGACCAGAAGCAGAAGATACTCAAGTATTATATGGTTCAGAAATATTTGGGACTTTTAATTTAGGCCTAAACGTAGAGAAAACTGGATTAACTTTGGAATGGTTAGCAGAAAATAAAGGAAAAACGCAGCAGTTTGTAATTGAAAAATCAATGGATGGATTGGATTTTGAAGCGATTGATGTTTTAGTAACGGACGGTTTTAGTGACACGCTCAAAAAAACGGATGAATCACCAGATTTTGGCACAAACTATTATCGAGTCAAACAAGTTTTTGAAAATGGGGATTATAAATATTCAGAAGTACAATCTGAACAATTCTTAATAGATGAAGCATCTATTACCATTTATCCTAACCCTGTTAAAGATGTCTTCAATTTAAAAATAGGTCATTTTTCCGAATTGGAAGGGCAAGTTAGGATTTTCAGCATGTCTGGGCAAGAAGTCGCCGCTAGACCACTTGCAAAAGGTAATAAAAACGTACAAATTAATATGTCAGATTTCCAAAATGGCATGTACTTTTTAATTATTGATGCTCAAAATAAAAAAGTTGTGGAACGGCAATTTATTGTCGAAACTGGAAAATAATTTTATCGGTTGTTTGTTATCAGTTGTCCGTTAGTTAAGCCAACTGATAACCGACAACTGATTATCCTTTCTTCTTTCGCTTCTTCCGTTTCGATTTTTCAAAAGCTTCCATCTCGTCTTTTAATCCTTCCCAATCAGGTTTTGCTTCTGTAGAAAAAGTAATCGTCGCTTCATAGTCTTCCTTATCCAATTCCATTACGGTAATCGGTTTAGTAATATACCCTTCAATCGCTTCTAATAAGGGTCTTTCAGCTGGACTGCAAAAGGAAATCGCAAATCCTCGATTTGTTCCTCTACCCGTTCGGCCAATTCTGTGAACATAATTTTCTGCCTGTTCTGGCAAGTCATAATTCACTACATAATTAACATTGGGAATATCAATCCCTCTTGCCGATACATCGGTGGCAATCAAGACTTTAATCGTTCCTTTTTTAAATTGATTCATCACCTCAAAACGGTCTTTTTGACCTTTGTCTCCATGAATGGTTATCGTCTCTATTTCCACTCGTTCCATTGCTTTTTTTACTCGTTCTGCTCGAACTTTTGTTCGCACAAAAATCAATATTTTAGCCGCATCATTTTGATTAATCAAGCGTTCTAAAAAAAAACGTTTGTCATCCATTTCTACGTAAGTAACAAAATGGTCAACTCGTTTAGAAACAGGGTCTTTTGGCGAAATTTGTATTCGAATCGCTGCTTTACTCACTAAAGAATAAGCTATTTTCTTTATCTTTTCATCAATCGTGGCAGAAAAGAAAAGGGTCTGTCGCTTCTTAGGTAAAAAACGCATTACATCTCGAATATCTTTGATAAACCCCAAATCCAACATGTGGTCAGCCTCATCTAAAATCAATAGTTCTACTCTTTCTAAATTCAAATGTTTTTGACTAATTAAATCAAACATTCTACCTGGTGTTGCCACCAAAATATCTATGCCTTTTTGCAACTTTGCAATTTGTGCATCTTGCTCTACCCCACCGAAAATGGCATAAGAATTTACTTTGGTATGTCGTCCCAATTCTATAAAAACGTCATTGATTTGAATCGCTAATTCTCTAGTCGGCACCATCACCAAACACTTAATTCCGTCAGGTCTTCTGCTGCCTTGCTTACGATCATGCAATATGCTCAATACAGGAATCGCAAAAGCGGCTGTTTTCCCTGTTCCCGTCTGCGCAATTGCCAATAAATCCTCTCCTTTCAGAATATTAGGAATGGCTTTAAATTGAATATCGGTTGGTCGCCGAAATCCTAATTTAGCAATACTCTTTTTGATGTCTGGCGATATGCGGTAATCCTCGAATTTCATAAATGATTAAAGTTTTGGCAAAGGTAGGGTTTAAATTTTCAATTTTCAATTTTCAATTTTCAATTTTCAAAAACCACTTACTAAAAACACAGCTAAATAACTAACAACCAACTAATTACAAAACATGCAACCTTTCACTTTCAGTCATCATAAATCATAAAAACCAGCGAAATTAACGTCAAAAAATCACAATTTAAAAAAGTCAATAAACTTGGTTCTTATTGATTCCAAGATGCAATTCTGCAAAGTTACAAGGTTACAAGATTCTACATCACATTTTGAAAATTGAAAATTGAAAAGTAATCTACCCCACAATCTCCAACCCACTAAATCCACTTCCTCGCTTCTGCAATTGAATCTGTGTCCCAATGCGTTCTTTTAAGGCTGGAACGTGAGAAATAACCCCAATTCGTTTCCCTTTCGACTGTAAGTTTTCTAAAGTAGAAATGGCTAAATCCAACGCAGATTCGTCTAAAGTACCAAAACCTTCATCAATAAAAAGGGATTTAATTTGAGTATTTCGACCTGCTAAATCGGATAATCCTAAAGCTAGGGCAAGACTCACTAAAAAGCTTTCTCCGCCTGATAAAGTATGAATAGAACGAATATTATTTGCTTGATGCTGGTCAATAATCTCTAGGGCTAAATCTCGGTCATTTGGTTTATGAATTAAATAACGACCATTCAATTGTAATAAATGTCGATTGGCTAATTCTGTTAATTTTTTAAGCGTCAAACCTTGGGCAAAAGCACGGAATACTTTGCCATCTGCCGAACCAATGACCTCTTTTAACTTCGCCCATCGACTATATTCTTTTTGTTGAATCTCCATTTTTTCGACTAAGGTTTTGCCTTGGGCTTTCCTTTGGTCGTTATCTTCTAATTGTTGGGTAAGCTTACCGATTTGTTGTTGTAATGATTGGAATTTTTCTTCTGATACTCCTAGTTTTTCTTTTAAAGTAGCTATCGTTTCTGTGGTCAACGCTTTGTCAATCGTCTCTTTTAATTCTTCCACCACATTCTTTAAAGATTGCTGATTTTCCGTTAATCGTTTTTGTAAAACCGTTTGGAGGGTCGTCAATGCTTCTACTTCTTCAAAAGACAGATTGGCTATTTTTAAAGCCTCAATGGTAGCAAAACCTTTAGCCGTGATTTTGGTTAATAGTTGAGCCGTTTGTTTATTAATGGATTGCTCCACCTTTTCCCTATCTTTAGCATTCTTTTTTGCCTTTGCCAACTCCGATTTCAATTGAATCTCTGCCTCTTTTAATTCTTTACTAATCGTTTTGTCTAAAGTTTCGGCTTTTTCGAAACGGATATTCAAAGCATTTTGAGCGTCGGCTATTTTTGCAGTGCCGAATAACGCATGCCGCTCTTGTTGCAAAGCCCTGATTTCTGTCTGTTTCTCTGCTACTTGCTTTTTGATATGTTCAAATCGTTTAGCTATTTCGGTTTGTTGCTTTTGCTGTTGTTTTAAGGCTTGTTTCAATAAAGCTAAATTTTGCGTTGTTTCTATTTGTTTTTCTCTTCCTCTAGTAAATGTCGATTCCATTTTGGTTAATAACTTAAGGATAGCATCTGTTGATTGTTTTGCCAAACTTAATTCATAAGGATTTAAAATCTTTTCAATTTTTGCTTGAAGTGTTTTTTGCTTTTTTTGAATTCCCCCTAATTTATTAGTCGAATTTTCATGTTCCGTCTTCAAACTAGCTATTGTAATTTGTTCTTTATTATAAGCTTGTTGCAAGGTTAAAATTTCCTTTTCTTGCTTCAAAATCTGCTGATTCAATGCTAATAAATCACTTTTTTGTTGCCGCTTTTTGTATAACGCTATTTTAGTCGAATTTGATTTTTTTAATAAGATCTCTCCTTTAGTAATGTGATATAAATTTTCGTCGAGCAATTCGGGTGCAAGGGTCGCTATTTTATTTTCTGCTAATTTGATTCTTTTTAAAACTCGGTCTCTTTCTCCATCTACCTCCTTTTCTTGTTCGCCAATAATCTGGCGAATTTGAAAGCTAATTTCATCTTGTCGAAGTAGTAATCTTTTAGTTTCCTTTTTCAGTAATTCCATTTGTGCATCAACTGCCAAATACTCCGCTTTCGTTTCATCTACATAAGGTTTATAATCAGTAATCGCTCTAAATGGATGAGCGGTTGACAAACAAAGTGGGCATTTCTCTCCTTCTATTAAATTGGCTCTTTCTCTGTCGTAATTTGCCAATAATTTTTCTCTTTCATACATTTGGCGTTTATACTTATATCTTTCCTGCAAGGCTTCCTCCATTTCAATTGCCGTCAATAATCGCCCTTCGATGATCGCTCGTTTGTTCTCTAAATCAACAATCTCCTCATCATATTTATTCAAATCTGCTATCAATGCTTGATAGTCCTTATTCAAATCAATTAGGACTTGCAGGCTTTTATAATTTCCATCTAATTGTTCTATTTCAGTGGTCAGTATTTCTACTAATTGCCCTCTATCTGCCGTTTCTCCAGCAAATTGCTCCAAGAAAGTCCTTTCTGCCGTTTTTAATGCGATTTGTTGAAGGGCTGATTTTTCTTCAAATTCATTTATAAAAGTTTGTTTTTTTTGTAAAACTTGCGCCTTTTCTTTTACCTCTATCTCTAATTCTTTTTCTTCTGTTTGTTGTTCCGACCAATCGTTTAACAGGTTTTTTAAAGCAGGCAAAACACTTGCTACATTTTTAAACTTTTCATTTTGAGTCAACCAATCTTTAATTTTTACCACCAACCCCTTCCCTTCTGTTTCTTTGGCAACTAACGCCTCAATTTTTAGTTGATTTTCAGTTAACTCTTTATTAATACTTAATTGTTCTTCCTTCATTTTCTGGAAAGGCAGCTGCTTTTCTGACAGCTTAATATCTAAAGCATTTACTTGTTGAAATAATTGCTCTTTTTCAATTTTCTCCTTTTTTAAAGCTGTTAATTCTTTATCAATTGAAGTCGATTTTTGAGTTAAATTATCTTTTATCGTTTGATATTTTGCGATCGCTTCTTTTAATTCTATGCTATCTTCTTTTAACGCCAATTGATTGGTTTCCAAACCCTCTAGTTTGGTTAATTCTTTTTGAAAAACCAAGGTCTTTTGATGCCCTGCTAATTTAGCAAATTGGGGCGCAGCTAGGGCTATTTCTTGTTCTACTTTTTGAACGGATGCGGTGAAATTAATTTGTTGATTTTCAAGAACAGCTAGTCTGTCTAGCCATTGAATTTGGCTTTGAATGGTATTAATATTTTTTTGCTGACTTTTACTTTCTTGCTGTAATTCCTTTCGCTCCGATTTTAAAAGCTTTACCGTCGCCGCATCTAATATTTTTAAAGCTGCTAATTCCTTTTTTAATTCATTTATTTTCTGTTCTTCTTCTTTATGCCTTTTAAAAGCGGCTATAGATATTTGAGAATAGACTTCTGTTCCTGTGATACGCTCCAATAAATTACTACGCTCTCTATCTCCTGCCTTCAAAAAAGCGGCAAAATCTCCTTGCGACAACATCACCGATTTACTAAATCGCTCATAATCTAAGCCTGTAATCCTTTCTACTTTTTCATTAATATCTCTGACTTTACTGCCTAAAATTTCAAATATCGCTTTTTCTTCGTTCCATTTGGCTAATTCTCTTTTGGTATTGATTTTTCCGTCTACTTTTTTGTTCGACCGCCAGATTATCCACTTGCCTCTATAGACTTCTTCCTTTACTAAAAATTCTACTTCTGCGTGCCCATCTATTGCCCCGTAAGACAAAACTTCTCCCTCATCTTTATTTCGATGTACTCGCCCATATAATCCCAAAGTCAAGGCATCTAAAATAGTCGTTTTACCAGCCCCTGTATCTCCCACAATCGCAAATAAACCTGCATCTCGTAATGGGTTCTCTGTGAAGTCTATGACGGTGTCCAGCTTCAAAGAATTTAGGTTTTTTAATGCTATTTTTAGTATTTTCATTTTATGGTGATTAATGATTAGTGATTGGAGATTAGTCATCAAATACGCCTCTATCAATAGCTAATCATCGATAGTTCTAAAAATCAATAATAGATTTGTTACAAATGTTTATTACTCAATCACAAATTACTCCGTTGACATCCAATCACATAACTCTCTAAAAGTCAGTAACAAAGCTTCCTTTTCGGTTGCTACCATTTCTCCAGCACTCTCGCATTTTTTCACAAAAACATCTTCTGGACTCAAATCGTCTAAGCTAATTTCATTCGCTAAACTCTCCAATGCCGCATGTTCTCTTCGAGTCCGTATTTTCAAGATTTCCATCCAAAAATCTTTGGCAAATTCTCGAATAATGCCATCTAAATTAGGTTGATATTCCTCCATTTCAATTTCAATATCTACCCAAGGCATTAATTCCCCTTTTCGCTTTTCATCAAAGCGTTTTAATTTGCCTTTGACCGATTCCAACGTTCCTTTAAACTTGACCAATTCTCGGAATCGAGGTATTTTTACTTCTTGAATCGTTTCTAGTTTCTTTTTATCAAAATGCAGTAATAATACTTGTTTACTATCCTGAATTTCACTAAAACTCAAAGGAATTATCGACCCAGAATAACGTACGTGATTTTGTTCACCGACTAATTGCGGACGGTGGATATGCCCCAAGGCTACATAATCAAATACCTTTGGAAAGTTGTCCCCTTCAATATTTTCTATATCGCCGATATAAATATTATCTTGTTTGTCACCAGACAAAGCTCCTTTGGCAAATAAATGTCCTGTTGCAATAATTGGAATTTGTTGCTTGGCATATTCCTTTACGGCTTCTCCTGCTTCTTTAAAATGTCGAACAATACCTTCTTGCACTTTGGCAATTCGCTCTAAACCTGTTTCTCCTGTTACACTTTGTCGAATGTCTCGATCTCTTAAAAAAGGGACAGCCGCTATAATCGCTTCTAATTGTCCTTTTCCATCTTTAAGCGAAATGATTTCATCGTTAATATCCCCAGTAGCTGCACCAATGATGTGTACATTTAAAATCTCCAATAATTCTTTAGGTGCATTCAACATGGAAGGAGAATCGTGATTGCCACCGATAATAATAATATGGCGACAACAACTCCCTTGTAATTTGGTCAAAAAACGATAATAAATAGTCCGTGCGTAACTTGGTGGATTACCAATATCAAATACATCACCTGCTACAATTAAGGCATCTACTTTCTCCTTTTGAATGGTGTCATATAACCAATTCAATACCATTTCATGTTCCGCTTTGCGGTCATTCGTAAGGAATTTTTGACCGAGGTGCCAGTCTGATGTGTGTAGTATTTTCATGTTTTCTGTTGCGAGTTGCGAGTTGCGGGTTGCGAGTTGGGCTTCCTAGAACTAGGCAACTATTTGTAATGACTGGCTAATTTAGGTATTTGTAGGAATATAGGGTAAGAATGGTTGGGAAAAATGCATTATCTTTGAAATAAAAATAAATAATATAGGTCGTATTGGCTAATTCATTCGCCTTAAAATATAATCACGGAGAATGAATTCGTCGATACACAGAGAAAGGAAACGCTACACAAAAATGATTTTTACAGCCGAACAACATACCATTTTCGATTTCGTCCAAGAAGGCAAAGGACATGGGATTATAGATGCCGTTGCAGGTGCAGGTAAAACGACCACCATTATGGAATGTGCTCGTTTTGTGCCCGATAAAGACAATACCCTTTTTTGTGCTTTTAATACCAGTATCGCTAAAGAAATAGCGGCAAAGTTTCGACAAAAAGGCATTCATCAAGTTACCGTAAAAACCGTTCATGCTTTGGGACGGCAAATTTTAGTTGATAATAATAGTACAGGCTATCCTATTAAATTAGACAATCGAAAATATACCGAATTATTAAAAAATGGGTTATTACAAAATCAATTAGCCCCTTTTTTTGAAAAATTGGCTCGCTTAAATGGGTTGCGACCAGAAGCGGTGGAATATGACAAACGACAACAATTTGCTGTTAGAGGGCTTTATTTTAAAATTCAGAAACGATTAGTAGACATCAATCAAAAATATCGGTCTACTTTGACCAAGGATACCCTAATCGATTTTGAGGAAATGGTCATTCACTTTAGTATTTTTAATCGACTCGATATTGAGAAAAAAGGATTTAAACACGAATTAAAATTATACTACGATTGTCATAAATTATTATTGGATGCGGGGAATGAAATGTCTAAAAGGACGATGTTGATTGATTTTACAGATATGCTGTATTTGCCTGTTCGATGGAAATTAGCGCCTGTTCAACAATATGATTTTTTGTTTATTGATGAATGCCAAGATTTATCTAAGGCACAATTTGCTATTGCGGCCAAATATGGCAAACAAGGTGGTAGAATCCTAGCCGTTGGCGACCCCAAACAATCTATTTATGGCTTTACTGGCGCAGATATTAATTCATTTGACCGAGTCAAAACTTACACTAAAGCACAGGAATTGCCATTAACCACCTGTTTTCGTTGCCCCCAAAAGGTGATCGAAATTGCCAAAAGTATTCGGACCGATATTAAAGGAAATAAAACGACGGAAGGCGAAATTCACACCATTCCCATTCACAAAGTAAGTCGAATGGCTAAGCCTGGGGACTTGATAATCAGTCGCTTAAAATCTGGTTTGGTTTTATTAGTTTTTAATTTTATTGATAAAAATATCAAGGTACAGATCCACGAAGATGAAGCCACCGAATTTATTGGTGAGTTAAAAAATATATTTAAACAAGAAGAACTTCAGCATAAGTTAACTACTAATCCTTTAGCTTTTGAAAAATTAAGAGGGGTCGTCGTCAAACGTTGGGAATGGTTGATTAAAAAAAATGCAGAAAGAATTATGGATGCGACCGAAAGAGCCATTCATATCAAACAGGAATTAGCCTATCTTGACAAAAAATTGGACTTTATTCATAAAAAAGTAGAATTATGGAAAAGTGATTGTGCCACACTCACCCATGTCTTAAAAAAGATAAAAGCTTATGTCTCCGAAAAAGACAATCCCATCCGATTATCGACCATTCATCGAGCAAAAGGACTAGAAGAAAATCGTGTATTTATTATTGATTACGATAAAATGCCTTATGATAGACCAGGCTTTCAGGAATGGGAAAAAACACAGGAGGTTAATTTAAAATATGTGGCGGTTACTCGGGCAAAAGAAGCTTTGTTTTTAGTAGAAACTATGAAAATGGAAGAGTTGAAACAGGAAGGTAGTTTGTTTGATGATATGCCTTTTTGAGGTAATGAGAAAAATGAGGTCATGAGTCAATAAGAGAAAATGGTCAACATCAGTTATATGATGCTGACCATTTTTATAATCCTAATAATTTTTAACACCTAGTTTACATGCTCTTTACGAACGACCAAGCTATACTCGTCAAAAACTCCGTGCCCTCCGTTCCGTCGTGGTGAAAAGACTAAGCCTTAGCCACTTCCTCCACCACCTCCGCCTCTGGAATATTCACCGTCAAAGCCGTAATTTTATTAATAGCATTCAAGTAAGCATAAACAGACGCCGTCACAATATCTGTATGCACGCCAAAACCGACATAAGATTTATTATGGTTGCTAACTTTTACGTGTACTTTTGCGGTATCGTAACTACGATTGATGCTAGATTGAATCAGATAATCTTCTAAATCAATTTGTTCTTCTAAGATTCTATCAATCGCAATACAAGCTGCATTAAAGGGGCCATTACCAATGGCACTTGCCTTTTTCACTTCATCTCCCATTTTTAAATGAACGGTAGCAGTTGGGGTCAAAGATTCCCCACAAGTAACTTGCAAGTGGTCTAATTCAATTTTGCCCGTTACGACCTTTCCTGCCATCAAATTTAACAAATCATCATCCGTCACATCTTTTTTACCATCTGCCATTACTAAGAAGCGATCATAAGTTGCGGATAATTCTTGAGCCGTTTGCTCATATCCTAATCGTTCTAAGTGGTATTTTAAGGCATGACGTCCACTTCTAGCCGTCAAAATAATGGAATTGGTAGGTACACCTACTGATTCTGGCGCAATGATTTCGTAATTATCTCTATGTTTTAAAACGCCATCTTGATGAATACCCGAAGAGTGCGCAAAAGCATTTTTACCAACAATCGCTTTATTCGGCTGAATTGGCATCCGCATCATTTTAGACACCAACATACTCAATGGATATATTTTAGTCGTATTAATACGAGTTTCATAGCCCATTTTATGCGTTTTCAGCACCATTGCCACTTCTTCTAAAGAGGTATTCCCTGCTCTTTCTCCGATACCATTAATGGTGACTTCTACTTGTCTTGCCCCATTTATTATTCCAGCAATGGTATTAGCAGTTGCCATACCTAAATCATTATGACAATGTACCGAAATGATCGCTTTATCAATATTTGACACATTATCTTTAAGGTATTTAATTTTTGCACCATACTGATGTGGTAAACAATAACCCGTCGTATCAGGAATATTCACCACCGTCGCACCAGCAGCAATCACCGCTTCAATCATTCGCGCCAAAAATTCATTATCGGCACGTCCTGCATCTTCTGCGTAGAATTCTACATCCTCCACATATTTTTTAGCATGCTTTACTGCTCGAACACCTCTTTCAATAACAGCTTCTCTTGAGCTTTTAAATTTATGCTTAATGTGAAAATCCGAAGCACCAATGCCTGTATGAATTCTTGGTCGCTTAGCATATTTCAGGGCATCAGCTGCCACATCAATATCTTTTTCGACTGCTCTGGTCAGCCCGCAAATAATGGGGTATTGCACCGCTTTAGAAATTGCTCTAACCGATTGAAAATCACCGGGACTAGAAATAGGAAAGCCAGCTTCGATAATGTCTACACCGAGGGTCTCCAGTTGTTTAGCAATTTCGATTTTTTCCTGTGTATTTAATTGGCAGCCAGGAACTTGCTCACCATCTCTAAGGGTTGTATCGAATACCCAAATCTTTTCGCTAGACATAATCTTTGACTTATTGTTTTGGTTGATTCAGCCATTTGCCAATATTAATTTGGTGCAAATAAGACTAAAACAATTATTAATTAGAATACTAGTTCTAGCAAATGTATCGAATAAGATATTACGATGCCAGTAAATGTGATAAAAATTCAGTTAGAAAACGATTTTATTACGGTGTCCAAAGAGGTTGCGGGTTGCGAGTTACGAGTTGCAGATTGGCGATTAGGGATTATTAGCTAAAAATTTGGTAAAGGTAAATTTGAGATTTTACAGCAAAAATAGCATATGGGATTAGACTCGTTTTTATAATATAGATTTGTTGAAAAGTTATTCAATTTTCAAAGGACTTATGAGGTTATTTAGTACCACACCAGTAAAACTGTTGAATCATTTGTCAAATACCCTTATGTCCTAGTTTCAAGTATGTTTTGAAAATTGAAAATTAAAAAATGACTTTACAAAAAAAGCCGTTAGTAGCACATTAGAATTTAGGTTAATCCTAATCAATTGCTTATATTCCGCCTTTCTTCATAAGTTAAATCAACGAATGACCGTCATTTCCACTTTCCAAAAAAAATATTTTCGACCATTTTTTTTATTACTACTCCTTCTTTTTAATCAGATTGCTTTACAAGCACAAGGAATTGATGAAACTATTAATACAGCCTTGCGCCCATTATCGGATGCCTTAAATAGCTTTATCTTTTTTAGCGTCACTATTTTTGGCGCAGAAATGCCTTTAATTGTACTCTGGTTGGTAAGTGCGGCTGTCTTTTTTACTTTTTATTTCAATTTCTTAAACATTACTGGTTTCAAACATGCGATTAGTTTGGTTAAAGGCGATTATGATTCAGGAAAAGATGAAGGAGAAGTCAGTCATTTTCAAGCATTAGCGACTGCTTTATCTGGTACGGTTGGCATTGGGAATATTGCGAATGTAGCAGTATTGATTACGATTGGTGGTCCAGGTGCCATTTTTTGGATGATTGTAGCAGGGTTAATTGGGATGTCCACCAAATTTGTGGAATGTGTTTTAGGCGTGATGTATCGTAAGGTCAAACCAGATGGCAGTATTTCTGGTGGGCCCATGTATTATTTAGAAAAAGGATTGACGGAACGTGGATTTGGCAGTATTGCAAAACCACTAGGTATTTTTTATGCTATTTCAATGGTGATTGGTTGTATGGGCATTGGCAATATGTTTCAATCCAATCAAGCCTATGAGCAATTTGTTTTTGTAACGGGTGGCGAGACTAGTTATTTTGCGGATAAAGGTTGGTTATTTGGTGGGGTAATTGCGCTTTTAGTTGGCGGCGTTATTTTAGGTGGTTTAAAAAGTATTGCTAAGGTAACAGAAAAGTTAGTGCCTTTTATGGCAGTTACTTATGTCGCTTTTGCTTTGGTTATTATTTTTATGAATATAGAAAAAGTGCCTTGGGCTTTTCACGCTATTTTTACAGAAGCTTTCTCTCCTCAAGGTATGACAGGCGGTATTATTGGTGTCATGGTTTTAGGATTTAAACGAGCAGTTTTCTCTAATGAAGCAGGAATTGGTTCGGCTTCTATTGTACACTCTGCTGTAAAAACGAATGAGCCAATTACCGAGGGTTATGTTGCTTTATTAGAGCCATTTATTGATACGGTTGTTATTTGCACCATGACAGGGTTGGTTATTTTGACGACGGTTTATGAACCCAATTTGGCAGGAACGGAGGTTCAAGGTATTGCTTTAACGGCAAGAGCATTTGAAGCCAATATTAGTTGGTCAGTTATTCCATTAGCTTTCATCGCTATTCTTTTTGCTTTTTCTACCATGATTTCTTGGTCTTATTATGGCTTAAAAGGTTGGACTTATTTATTTGGAGAATCTACTATTTCTGAAAACATCTTTAAATTCATCTTTTGTTGTTTTGTTGCCTTGGGTTGTATGATGCAATTAACGGCAGTACTTGATTTTTCTGATGCGTTGGTCTTTTTGGTGGCTTTGCCTAATATTATTGGTTTGTATATATTGGCACCTATTGTGAAGAAGGAGTTACTTAATTATCAGGCACGGTTAAAGAGTGGGGAGATTCGGAAGGTTTAGTCGATTTTAATAGTTAAATCCGTTGAAAAATCTATCCCGCTGCTAAAAACAGGTATCCCAACGGATTTAATTTCCCAACAGATATTAGAAAAAAATCATTCAATCAACAAAAAAGGTCAGCCCAAAAAGAGCTGACCTTCATTTTAATATTTACTTAATGTCACTAGTGTTGCGTTATAAATCGAAGAGAATCAATTGATTATGATTATCTTTTT
>JAFMDF010000411.1 GCA_017857395.1 Bacteroidota bacterium
TAAGCTCAGGAGCTTCATTAATCATTTTGTCATAAACGATTTTAATAGCCTTTTGCATGCTATTCTCATCAATCAAAAACATATAACGATTTTCTCTTTCTCGAAAAGACCGTAATGCCTCCATACCTATTCTAATTCTTCTTGATTTTTGTTCAATCGAATATTTGGTTGTTCTATTTACTTTTGTAATTGAATCATATGTTGTAATGAAATTTTGAGTACCTAAATTTTCAAAAGTAATGTTGAATTCCGCAAACTTCAATTCAAGAAAGTAGATAAGTAAGACAAAGGCATTTTTTGAAAATAATAAGGAAAGCAACATCATAGCATTTCTTTGATTATCTCTAAGCATCTTCGAAAGCCTAAGTGCTTTTTCTTCATTGTCTACATCCTTTTTTCGTTCATCCCAAAGCCCTTTAGCATACCATGAGACTACTTGAAAACCTTTATTTTCTGCTGCAATTAAATCTTGTACATCCTGAAATGTCATCCTATTATTTTTAGCAGAATTTGCTTCTTTACTTAACAGTCTAAATTCAGGACGATGACAAAAGCCGAGCGATAAAGGTCCAATATGGTCAGCAGTTGGAGCACCTCCTCCTCCGTCTGCATTGGGTTCATTACTTAGTTTAGTTCTAATTAATCCCATTAATCTATCTGCTGCTACCCAATCTCCCTCTGACCAATATTCAAATACTCTTCTATCAGTTGAATATGCCTTTAGATTTGATGCGTGTCGCCCTTTATCTGCTGTTCCCCGACAACATCTATTGAAGGAGTGAAAACCGTCAAATCTATCCGGAGCATTTGACATTGCACCTGGACTTAAGGTTGAAGGCTCATTTGGAATGTATTCATCTTCAATCCAACTTAATAATCCCTCTAAATCATCTCCAAATTTAGGTATATCAATACTCCCTGTTTTTAATATTTTAGAAAACTTATTGATTGCATCTATTCCAAATATATCAACTGCTTTTTGGATAATTTCATCGATTGGTTCAATCAATAAAACTTCGAAGTCATCTCCAAAGTATTTTTTCAACGCTGAAATCAATCGCTTTCCAGGGTAAACATATCCGATTCTCAATATAATTCCACATTTTTTGCAAGGCTTTTCTCCTATTGGATGAATGGTTTTTGCAGTTCTGCTAATCCATTTATCTTTTGTTATATCAATGCCTACTTCTTTGGCTTTAGCTTCCCACCAACTTTTTCTTTTTTGATGAGTATATTGATATTTTCCACTTGAACGATTAGAAGGAGCTTCCCATTGAATTTTTCCGTCTTCTTTAATAGCATCTGGCATATTAGCAAATACGGGATGAGTCACCATTGCTTTCATGTACTTTACAAATTCTTCTGACCAGTTTTGTCCTTTATTTCCATACGCTTCCACCCTCTCATTTATGATAAAAATTTTGTCTTCAACCTTAGGATATTTTTTATTTGCCATAATTAATTGCTAAATAGTTCAGTAATAGAAACATCTAAAGCAATGGCAATTTTTTCGATATTAAGCAGCGTGATATTTTTCTCCGCTCTTTCAATCATGCCAATATAAGTTCTGTGCAAATTAGCCTTGAATGCTAATTGCTCTTGTGAAAGACCTTTTTGTTTCCTGAAAAACCTTACTCTTTCACCGAATTTTATCAGTATTTTTTCTTTTGATTCCATTGCTAATTTCAGTATGCAAAGCTAACTTTAGTCATCTTTTACTACAACATACTATAATTAGCATTTTTAGCAGACAATCTCATGCTTATTGACTTTGGATATCCTAACAGTCCATAAATCTAAAGCCCACCAAAAAGCTTCATTCTTTAAAAACTTACCAATTTTTCCTACCTTTAGCCCATATCGCCTTATCTCCCTAATTAAAAGTAAATCGGTATATAAGAAAACCGCTCTAGAAATACCATTTTTCGAAAAACGGTTTAGTTATTAATGATAAAATTTAACGAATGAATAATCAATTGATGAAGCCTTCCACGTATTTATTTTTTGCCTGTCTAGCATTTTCGATGGTCTGTTCCGCACAGCATAAACAGGTCACTTCAAAAATATCCGAAAAATTATACGAATCGATGGAGTACCGCAACATTGGTCCCTTTCGAGGAGGAAGGTCCACTACGGTCACAGGAATTCCGAATGATATTTTCACCTACTATATGGGTGCCACAGGCGGAGGGGTATGGAAAACGACCGATGGTGGGAATACTTGGAACAATATTTCAGATGGCTATTTCAATACGACAGGTATCGGAGATATTACGGTCGCACCATCCGACCCCAATATCATCTATGTTGGTACAGGGGAGTCTCCTGTTCGGGGGGTAAAAACTTCCCATGGAGGCGGACTCTACAAATCTATGGATGCGGGTAAGACTTGGAAGCATCTTGGGTTAGAAAAGACCAGACATATAAGTGATGTATACGTACATCCAACAAACCCCAATAAAGTGTATGTTGCCGCTCAAGGCAATCCTTGGGGGCCTAATGAAGAAAGGGGCGTCTATTTATCAGAAGATGGCGGCGAGACTTTTAAAAAAATCCTCTATATCAATGAAAATTCGGGTATTGTCGATATGACCGTTGACCCTAACAACCCAAATTTTATGATGGTCGCCTCCTGGGAGTTTTGGCGTAAACCTTGGGTGGTCAATAGTGGCGGCCCTGGTAGTCGTATCTATAAGACGACCGATGGTGGCAAAAATTGGAAAGAAATTAAAAAAGGACTGCCCGAATTGAAGGGAAAAATGGGGGTCTCGATATCGCCAGCCAATCCGAATATCGTATATATCGCCATTGATGCCGTGGGAGAAAAAGCGGGGGTGTATCGCTCCGATGATGCGGGGGAGAGTTTCAAACAAACCACCAATGATGCGACGACCTACGCTCGGTCTTGGTACTATATGCACATTATCGCTGACCCGAGTGATGAAGATGAAGTTTGGGTGATGAATAGTCTGGCGATGAAATCAATAGATGGTGGCAAAACGTTTAAAGGCATTAAAGGCAGCCATGTGGACCATCACGACTTGTGGATAAATCCGAATAATAGTAATTATATGGTGAATGCCAACGATGGCGGCGCTTCGGTGACCTTTAACGGAGGGGAAACCTGGTCCACTATGCACAACCAGCCTACCGGGCAATTTTACCGAGTAATCACAGATAATGGACATCCTTATCGGATCTATTCAGGTCAGCAAGATAACAGCAGTATCGTCATTGATAGCAGGGTCATGGATAACGGGATTGGCGCCATGCATTGGGATGTGATTCGGGCGGGTGAATCGTCAACGGTTGGTCTAGACCCTAACAATCCGAGATTTGTTTATTCCACCTATTTTGCCAGTAATTTTATTGAATGGGACCGTGATATCGATAATACCCGTATGGTGATGCCCTACCCTACCAGAGTTACGGGAGAACAACCAAAAAATTTAAAATATCGAGCCAATTGGAATGGCCCCGTCTTTGTTTCTATACACAATCCAAATACCATCTATTATGGCTCGCAATACGTCATGAAATCTACCGACCGTGGCGTGACTTGGGAAGTATTGAGTGAAGACTTAACCCGAAATGACAAGAACCATCAAGGAAAAGGCGGGCAACCAATTAGTAACGAACAAATAACTGCGGAGAGCTACAACAACCTTTTTAACATAGAGGAATCTCCCCTGAAAGAAGGGGTTATTTGGGTGGGTTCTGACGATGGATTGGTGCATGTTACCCAAGATGGCGGCAAGACATGGACAAATGTCACCCCAAAAGGACTAAAGGAAAGCATCATCAATGTGGTTGAACCTTCGCCCCATGACCCCGCAACGGCATATATTGCGGTGACTGGCTATAAGCTGAACGATTTCACGCCTTACATATTTAAAACGAATGACTATGGCGCTTCTTGGGTGAAAATTGTGAAGGGCATTCCTGACGATACCTTTGCTAGGAGTGTACGAGAAGATCCAGACCGAAAAGGACTGCTATACGCTGGAACAGAAACGGGCGTCTTTGTGTCCTTTAATGATGGGGCGTTTTGGTTGCCTTTACAGAATAACTTACCAGAAGTGCCCATTACAGATTTACGGGTTCAACGTAAAGATTTGGTGGTCGCAACGCAAGGAAGAGCCCTTTGGATATTGGATGATTTGACCCCTTTGCATCAAATTTCAGCCGAAGTCGCCAAATCCGATTACCATTTATTTAAACCAAGAGCTACCAATACCGAGCTTTCTGTAGCCTATAGTATTGATGGAGGATATGGTAAAAATCCGCCAAAAGGGGTGCAAATTCATTATGTGCTCAATAAGGAAGTGCCAACAAACACCCCAATGTCCATTGAGATTATGGATGATACGGGGGAAGTTGTTCATTCGGAATTTACGAATATGGAGCAAACGGAATGTGCCGCATCTGTAAAACCTCAATTAAAGAAATCAATTGGGTCGCATCGCTATCAATGGAAAATGAAAATTGGTCTATTCGATTGTTTGAAAGAGTTAGCGACCACTAATCGGGATTTAACGGCCTACAATGCCGCTCCAGGTAAATACAAAGTTCGTTTTACGGTAGGCAGTTTCACTCAAACGCAAGATTTTGACATCAACATTGACCCTCGTTTTGCCAAAAATATAGATAATGTAGCGGCAGCATATAAAGAGCGGGACAATATCTCCAAATCCATTTATGCAGGAGCCACCGAAATGGCCAAAGGGGTAAGAGACTTACGGAAAATTAAACAGCAGTTGGATTTCCTCTTGGACGTTTCAACCGATGAGCAAATTCAAAAGCAAGGGATGCGCCTTAATCAAACCATTGATAATTGGATTGCCAACATTTTACAAAAAGAAATGCGGACTTTTCAGAGTAATTATATGTTTGAAGGCAGGCTATTGATAAAATTCAAAGACTTTTTGAACCGTATTGGCAAAGGAAATCTACCCCTTACAAAGGGCACCAAAGAGGTTACCGAAGATTATTTACAACAATGGCGTACGTTGAAATCCAGCTTAGAAATCATTAAGGACAAGGAGGTATTGGACTATAACAAACTTTTGGAAACAGCTGGATTACCTGAATTGTATTGGCCATAATTTAGGGGGAACTACAAAAAAGGGGCTTAGAATGAATCTATGCCCTTTTTTTCTATCATAATTTTAATTTTGATTGGACTTTTCTAGTGGATAAAAACTATAGATAAGTGGTTTCTGAAAATCTATTGACAAAGAGTTACTCACTCGCCACCTGCACCATTTTATCCTCCACCAAATGCACCAATTCCTCAAATCGAGCTTCTCGTTTCGTCTCCCTAGTTCGATTAAAAGGCAAGTCAATATGGATTTTTTCCACAAATCTAGAAGGTGCTTTTTTCATAATATAAATATCATCTGCTAAATAAACCGCTTCTGAAATATCGTGCGTTACAAAAATGATAGTTGGGTGAAATTGATGCCATAATTTTAGTAATAAATCCTGCATTTGAATTCTCGTACCGATATCTAAAGCACCAAATGGTTCATCCATTACTAAGACTTCAGGATTGGCCAATAAGCTTCTAGCAATGGCCACTCTTTGTAATTGTCCACCAGATAAAGTCGGATATTGCGCATATTTTTGTTCATGCCCTTCCAAACCAACCAATGCTATCATTTCCATGGCTTTCTGGTCTCGTTCCGCTTTTAAAAGTCCTTGATATCTTAAGGCTAAACTAACATTATCTAAAACCGTCATCCAAGGCAAAGAAGAATATTGTTGAAAAACCATACTCACTCGGTTGTCTTTCCCAACGGGTTTATCATGAATTTTCACTTCCCCACCAGTTGGTTGTTGCAAACCAGCAATGTATCTTAAAACGGTCGATTTTCCACAACCGGAAGGCCCTAAAATTACGGCGAATTGCCCTTGTTCAGGTTTATCTTCTATCAAAAATTCTAAATTCTCTAAAATCCACGTCTCTCCCCCATCATAACTTTGTTTGATATTTCTTAGGTCGATTATATTGCTTAGTTCGCTATCTTTAAAATCTGGCATTTTTTTGTTTTTAAACCGTACAGGCGAATTCATTCGCCTCAATATTTTGTGTGCTAACTAAGGCGAATGAATTCGCCTGTACGCAAATCAAGACTCTTTATTAGCAGAATACAATTTAAACTCCCCATAAAAAATCATCAAAATCCCTGCAATTGTTGCAATAATCATCAGCATATTCATAGAACCTGCCAAGCCTGCAAAAAGGGAAGTCAATAATAAGGCAAGGGCTACCAAAATCAAGATAACCATAATGCCATATTGCGACTCTACGATTCCAGCAATATAAGTTTTTCGATATTTATGTGGGAATAATTTTCTATCAAAAAAGGTAAATAGTTTGTCTTGTAAAAAACCAATAAGAATAATGACAATTAGAATTGCAAAAACCTTTTCCATTTGTCCTTGTCTTGCTTTAATATAAGCCAACGAACCAATACCACCTTGTCGATTCAATAATTCCGCAATGATAATATACGTCCAAGAAATAGCCGTAATCACTCGAATATCATCCATCAAACGGGACATCACAGAAGGGAAATAAACGGTTTTAATGGTCTCCCAATCGGTTGCACCTAAAGTAAAGACCGTTTTTAGATAAACATCTTTTACTTCATCAATCCGTTGTACCACAACTGGCAATAAGAAAATGATAATACCAAAGGCTAAAAAAGCAATCTTCATCCCATCATCAATTCCAAACCATGCGGTAAATAATCCTACTAAAGCAGTTAAAGGTAGAAATCGCAAAGCATCTACTTGTCCAGCAAATAAGCCTCTAAATAAAGGAATTAAGCCAATTAAGAATCCAAAAAAGAGGGAAATTAATATCGCCCAGAAATACCCTCGAATGTTGAGCCAAATAGATTGCAGCGTATTGGAAACCAATTCATCTTTACTAATTAAAGAAGGAAAGGCTTTAACTACATGATGTGGCGGTGGAATGGATGGGTATATTTTTTCAAACTCCGTAGCATTCGCAAAAGCTATAGAATCTGCTTGTAAAATGGAATCTCTTAGCGCCATCGTAGCTTCGTCCGCATTAATAGAAGAGGGTAATTGGGTGGTATAGCCTTCAATAATCGGTTTCTGTACAGATTTAATCTCTGCTAAAATCCACCAAAATAAGACTAGTAAAACAAACCCTATTAAGCCTAAAATCAGTCGCTGGCTTTGGGAGAGTTTCCCCCTTAAATCGAAAAGATTCATATTTGGTTTAGTTTGTTAGTTTTAAATGAATGAGTAAATAATTTTAGACTTTGGACAATAAAACTTTAGGTAACCAAAGGTTACAAAGCAAAA
>JAFMDF010000078.1 GCA_017857395.1 Bacteroidota bacterium
CAACAATATAACAATCTTCAACAGAAAGTCTATTTTTCACCCTGATGCAGTATAACTTTCTGCCACCATTTTTCAAAATCTCCTAATAATTTTAAACAACTTCCTTTATTTTAATGCAATTAATAGATAAAATGATAAAAAAAGCATATTCTTCTTTATACTTGTTTTTGAAATCTTAAAAAGAAAAATATGCTGGACACCATTGACCAACAAATTATTAAGCTCTTGCAGCTTAACGGAAAGGCTACCATTAAGGAAATAGCCAATAAACTAAACCTAACGACTTCGCCAGTATTTGAAAGAATTAAACGATTAGAAAAAGAGCAAATAATTAAAGGATATACCGCATTGATAGACCCTAAAAAAGTAGATAAAGGACAAATTGTCTTTTGTAATGTTAGTATGCCTAATTATACGGCCAAAAATATTAAAGAGTTTGAAAATAAGGTCGGTTTAATGCCCGAAGTATTGGAGTGTTATCATTTTGCAGGAGTTGTTGATTATCAAATGAAAGTTCTTGTGAAGGATATTGATGCGTATAATACATTTTTACAAAAAATCAGTTTGTTGCCAATGGTACGCGTCCATAGTAGTGTTGTTGTCCTAAGGGAAATAAAACATACCACGATTGTGCCTCATTAAAAAACCTACCAAATACAATTCATTTCCAGCAAATTTTTCTTCAAAACAAAAGAAGTACTATAGCAAAAAGCATATTTTGCTTAAATGTAAATTGAATAGCCAGTTTTTTTACACAAAAAATAGTTTTGAAAGAATATTATTTTATTTTTCAGCAATAAAACGCTTAAATGAAAAAAAAAATAATAATTGCTACAGACAACTTACTCTTAACGGACTTTGCTAAAACAGCACATGGTTTAATAAGAGGCTCAGAACGCTTTGAAGTGCTGGGTATAATTGATGCAAAAAACAAAAATACGGACGCAGGAGAGTTGCTTGATGACAGCTATAGGAATATTCCGGTAATGGGCTCTATAAATGAAGCGATTAATAAACTTGACCATATTGATTATTTATTGATAGGAGTAGCAACTGTTGGAGGCGTTTTGTCCAATTCTCTTTTAGCCATTGTTATTGATGCCATAACAAAGGGCATTAGCATTGTGAATGGACTGCACGATCAACTACAAGAGCGGGAGGCTATCGCACTACTAGCCAAAGAAAATCAAGTTGAATTGATAGACATCCGTAAACCAAAGTCGATTAAAGAAATGCATTTTTGGACAGGTGATATCTTCAAAGTGGATGTCCCTATTGTTGCTTTTTTAGCGATGGATTGCGCTATGGGAAAACGGACTACTGCCAGATTTGTGATGGAAGCATGCTTAAAAAGGAACATTTATGCCGAAATGATTTATACGGGGCAGACTGGTTGGATGCAAGGCAATAAGTATGGATTTATTCTCGATTCAACGCTTAATGATTTTGTTTCTGGTGAATTGGAAAATGCTATTGTAAGCTGTTGGAAAGAAGCAAAACCAGACCTTATTCTTTTAGAAGGTCAATCTAGTCTTAGAAACCCGAGTGGACCATGTGGGTCAGAATTTATGGTTTCAGGAAATGCAAAACAAATTGTCCTAATTCATGCGCCGAATAGAAAATATTTTGATGATGATGCGGTATGGGGGAAAATTCCTTCCGTAGCATCAGAAATTGAAATTATTGAAAAGTTTGGTTCAACCGTTATTGTGCTCGCTTTAAATACTACTGGATTGACTAAAGCGGAAGCCTTAATTTATCAAACTAGCTATCAAGAAGCGCTAAATATTCCTGTGGTTATGCCATTAGAAGAAGGCGTAACAAATATTATCTCCGAAATTAAAGGCTTAGATAAGCAAATAATCAATTGATAAATGAATATATATAAACTTCCACTCACTTTACTATTGTTTGGTTTGTTACTAATTACGGCCTGTAAACAACCGCCAATCCCATACGATTTAATAATTCAAAACGGAACAGTTGTAGATGGTACAGGCGCGCCTGTCTACCGAGCCTCCATTGCTATTCAAAAAGATAAAATTGTCAAAATTTCCAAAGAAAAAATAGCTGCTGCTCCCATAACCAAGCTCATTGATGCCAAGGGCTTAATCATAAGTCCTGGATTTATTGACATGCACACCAATGTGGAGGTAAATATTCAAGACTATCCAAGGGCTGAAAATTTTATTCGGCAGGGGATTACCACCTTAATGGCTAGTTTGCATAGTGGTGACCAAGCGTTTCCCTTGGATACCTATGCAGATACGCTGACTATGGCACCGAATATGGGCTATTTTGCGGGGCATACTTGGATTCGAAAACAGGTAATGGGATTGAAAAATAAAGCACCTTCAAAAGCCGAGTTGGATAGTATGAAATATTATGTGGAGACCACTATGAAACAAGGAGCAATAGGTTTATCTACAGGTTTAGAATATGTCCCAGGGAATTATGCCGATGAAGCAGAAATTGTGGAATTGGCGAAGATTGCCAGTAAATACAATGGGACTTACTTTACCCATATGCGTAATGAAGGAAGTGGTTTGTTGAAATCTATTCGAGAAAGCATCAATATTGGAAAAAAAGCGAATATTCCCGTCCAAATTAATCATTTGAAAGCGACTGGTCAAACCCAATGGGGCTGGGCTAAAAAAGCATTGGCTTTAATTGATTCTGCCCAACAAGCAGGTATTGCAGTCAGCCACGATATTTATCCCTATACTGCATTTAGCACCATTAGTTCTATTCTCATTCCTCAATGGGCAATGGCAGGAGGACCCGAGGGGTTGCGAAAACGCTTAGCCGATAAAGCAACTTCTGTAAAGATAAAACAAGAAATGGCGGAGCTTTTCAAAAGAGATGCAGGAGGGGAAGATTTAACCAAAATACAATTTAGAAATTTTAAACAAAATCCAGCTTTTTCGGGCAAAACAATGGCGGATTACGCCAAACATTTAGGCTTGCCGCTGACTTTGGAAACGGGCATTGATTTAATACTAGATTTAGAATTACAAGGTGGGTTTATCGGTATTTTCCATGCGATGTCAGAGCAGGACATTGACCAATTTTTGCAACATCCGAGTACGATGATTGACTCCGACGGTGATTTATTGAATTTTGGAGAAGGACATCCTCATCCTCGTTGCTATGGTGCTTTTCCAAAAGTATTAGGGCATTTTGTTAGAGATAAAAAAATTATTACCTTGGAAAATGCTATTAAAAAAATGACTTATTTACCCGCAGAAAAAATAGGTCTAAAAGACCGTGGGCGCATTCAAGAAGGAACTTTTGCCGACCTCGTTATTTTTGATTTTGAGACAATCAAAGATAATTCGACTTATACCGACCCGCATCATTTTCCAAGCGGCATTGAGTATGTTTTGATTAATGGGGAACTGGTTTTAGAACAAGAGCAGTTGACGGGTGAAATGCCAGGAAAGTGGCTGAGAAGGTAGAAAAAAGGTACTTAAAATGGAATATTGTTGGAATTAATGGAAACGGGACTTTGATTTAGCACTAAGTCACTTCGATTAAGAGAAAAGTTGAGAATAAAGCCATAAACATGAAAAATACCAAAATTGTACTGTTCTTTTTATTGATTTGCTCTTTCGTTAAAGGACAAAATATAGACAATATATGGTATAGTGAGACTGAAAACAATGGGGTAATCATACAGAACAGTTTCCCAAAGGGTGGACCTTATACTGGATCTACAAAAAAATACTTTAATTATAGTTACTTAGTTTTCTTTACGAGAGTAATTAATGAAACTGGGAATCCGTTAGAACTTACCATAAATTTTTCTGCCGACTCAATTCCTATCCCTAATTCCCCTGACACTTTTGTGAAATTATTTTTGCCTTCAGATACCATGACCCTTGATAAGCAAGCATTATTTAGCTATGGTATAACAGAATTAGAATCTTTTGATAAATCGACCAAGTTTCAAAGAAAGTTAAATCCTAAAATGGATTGTCTTTTCTATGTCGTAGCGATTTTTTATCAAACAAGGGCTAGCGCATGGAATCAAGAAAGAGGAGGCAACCGAGCAGAACTTGTTTTAGATGGACAGGACCTATTTTATAACATGCTTCCTCAGATTGATTCCTTACCTTGTGGACATATTCTTTTAAATAAATGAACTATATATATCCCTCTTATAAAAAAATAACTTCAATGACCCAAAAATACTTAATCCTAGTCCCAATATTTACCTTTCTAAGCATTGGAATTGTAACCGCTCAACAAAAAAACATTGCCTTCGATACCGATGTGTCTGGTAAAATTATTATGCCTGGAATTATAGATGTCCATGCCCATCTTAAAATGAATCCTGATGTATTAACGCCCATTTCCCCTGCCATGTATTCCAATTTGGCTTATGGTACCACAACGGTTAGAGACCCCCAAGCGACGCCAGACGTATTTATGTATGCAGATGTCGTGGCAGCAGGTTTGGTAGATGGCCCAAGAATTTATTCCACAGGCCCAGGGCTATTTTTCTTTGACGGATTGAATTCCTACGAAAAAATAAAAGCTAGATTGGACATTTATAAAAATAGGTATCAAACCAATTATATCAAATCCTATTTAGTGGGCAATCGGCAACAGCGACATTGGATGATACAAGCTACTAAAGCATTGCAACTCATGCCCATTGCCGAAGGTGGCGCAGATGCCAAGCAGGACATTACCCACGTGTTGGATGGTTTTACCAGCAATGAGCATTCTTTGCCCAATGCCCATATTTACAAAGATGTGGTGCAGTTTTTTGCACAATCGACTATACAATACACGCCGACCTTATTGGTTAGTTTTGGTGGCCCATTGCCAATCTATCAATATTTAGCCAAAGAAAATCCTTTTGAAAATCAAAAACTACGCCGCTTTTTTCCGAACGATGCCTTATATACGAATACCGCCACTCGCTTATTATATTTTAGGGAAGAAGACTATCATGTTGCCGACGTAGCCAAAGGAGCGAATAAAATAATGACCGCTGGTGGCCATATCGCAGTAGGTGGACATGGAGAAATGCAAGGCTTGCAAAATCATTGGGAAATGTGGCTACTAGCATCTGGTGGTATGTCCAATCATAATGTCTTAAAAGCGGCGACCATCAACGGAGCAAAAGCATTAGGGCTGGCAACTGATTTAGGTAGCATTGAAAAAGGAAAACTGGCAGATTTAATTGTTTTAGATAAAAACCCTTTAGACCATATTAAAAATTCTATTACGATAAAGTATGTGATGAAAAATGGAGTGCTTTACGATGGGGAAACTTTGGATAAATTGTATCCTGTGAAAGGGGCTGTTGCTAGGCCTTGGTGGCAGTTGGAAGAGTAGCTATCCTATAATATACGAGGGCTTATAAGATATGAATTACTAAAAATTAATTATTCAACGAAAATATTTTTAGTTTGCAGGATGTTCTCCCCCGCTGGCGGGGGCTGGGGGGTGGAAAAGCACAAATTTGCTCAAATTCCACCCCCCTACCCCCGCCAGCGGGGGAAAATACCGTGCAAGAGCTAAAATCTTGAATAAAACTTTAACACTTCGCCTCTTGTGAAACAGAACTTAACAGCCCTGGCTGTCGGGGGGTGGATAAGCAAAACATTCAAATAAAAACAAAAACTATGACAAAAGCATCACCACAAAACAACTACCATTACAATAAAAACCTACAATCCTACGCCAACCAGTTAAGAAAGAACATGACCAAAGGCGAGGCATGTCTTTGGAAATATGTATTGGGTAGAAAACAAATGAAAGGCTATCAATTTCGAAGACAAAGACCTGTTTTAAATTATATTGCAGATTTTATGTGTAGGGAATTACTGCTAATAATTGAGGTAGATGGAATTACCCACGACGATGCAGAAGCACAAATAAAAGATAAAAAACGAACGGCCAATTTAGAAGCAATTGGATTTACCGTTATACGGTTTTCAGACTGGGAAATATTGAATAGGATAACCGATGTTTCTATAATGATTGGGCAATGGATTGAGGAGCATGCAATCTGTCCACCCCCCAGCCCCCGCCAGCGGGGGAGATAGCTTCGTGCAAGTATTTAATCTTTTCGTTTTATCCGAATTACTATAGAAAAACGCTGGAAAATTGTATCTTGAGGAAGCAGCTATTTCCAAACCTTGGTGACAGTTGGAAGAGTATAAACAATACCTCTAAATTCAGGTTTTAAATTGTTTAGAAACAATCCCTAGTTGTACATGAGTACACTCTAAGTTTGAGTTTTTATTTAAAGGTTATTTCAATACTCCCGTAAACCCTTCTCCTCTAACCTTTATCTTGTCAAGAGAGTGGTTTTTCCCTCCTCTCAAATCACTATAATTTACCATATCACTCATATTTAATATCTGTCCTCCATCCCAATCAACTAGAATATCAAATGAGATAGATTCATTTGGATTTAAGTCTTGAATTTGAAATTCTGCTTTTTTTTCATCAAATGAAAGTTCAACCGCAATGTTGTTGTTTTCTCTTAAAACTACTTTTGATAAGGAAACAGCAGAACCTCCTTTTTCAAAACTTCCATTGATATTCTTAATTGCCCTATTAGTTTCATTTTTGATTGTTAATAATTCGTGCGAAAAAACAAAATCAGGAAATTTTATATAATTAATACGTTTTGTGGTATAAACAAGATTTGATTCTTCTTCAATTTTAATCTTGCTTGATTCTTCTTGAATTACTTCAGTTTTTTCAATTGTAGATGGATTTAAACACCTTCCAATCCAATTATTTCCAAATAAAAGAATAAGTAAAGCAATTAATATGCTTGTTATTCCGATGACAACTTTTTTATCTATTTGTAGGATTTTTTTAATCATATTTTTAATTTCAACTATCATTTAACTCTCTCTTAAGTTTGTAATAATCACCAAATCCTAGGAACAACATTCCTTCCCTTCTATCCTAAAGCATTAGCATAAATAGTAGTATATAACTCTTTATGATAAGTGTATTGTCTTCAATCCCTGTTTTCTTCATTACGAGACCCTTAAATATTGTTGCCTAAATAAAAATTTAACATATCTAATTGCTTCATCCGAAATATCAGATAATGTTCCATCACCAGGCGTACCAGTAAAAATAATAATACCTTGCATCGCCCCTCTTGTAGATTTAAATGCTTGATGGTTAGGAAATATTACAGATTCGCTATTACTACGAATACAGCCTGTAAAATTTGCATAAGAAATAATTGACTCTTTTATGCTATCCGTTCCTATAATTGCACAATAATTCTCTGTAGTAGGTTCTATCTTAGCTTCCTTTAATGTTGGTAAAGTTGTAGGGAATGGATTAAGAATTAATACTTTCATTTATTCGTTTTAAGTAAGTCAATTCGTTTTTTGTACAAAGATATAATACAAATCTTGTAAAAACAAATTTTATTTTTATATTAAAAAATAAACAAAATATTATTTGTTTTTAATGGTTGATTAATTATTTTTTACAATTTATTTATTGCTCTAGCACTAGAATGAGTCAATTAGCATAGCAATACATTTTCCTTAAAATCATAAATGAAAATTATTAAAATGTGTTAAGTAATAATGTAAAAAGGTAGGATTTTGGAAAATAGCGATATACTTTTAATACAATTCTCTATCAAATAATCATAACGTTTATAAATTTCACTTTCTTTACGCTATACAAAAACAACAACACCATGAAAAAATACAATCTAACCCTACTTTTCAGCCTAACGCTAACCCTAACCTTCGCCCAACTAGCAAAAGAAATAACCAATCTTTTCGAAGAGCGAGCAAACCGCCCAGGTGGCATAGTAAGCGTTTTTAAAGATGGCAAAATCGAGTACCAAAAAAGCTTTGGTTTAGCTAATTTAGATTATGATATTCCGATAACGTCAAAGACCGTTTTTGATGTGGGTTCTATTGCTAAGCAATTTACCGCCACTTGTGTTTTTTTATTGGAACAGCAAGGAAAATTGTCCATTGATGACCCGATTCAAAAGCACCTGCCTGAAATGCCTGTTTTTCAGGGGGAAGAAGTGACCATTCGACATTTGTTAAACCATACGAGCGGATTGAGAGATTATGTGGAAATTACTGCTTATGCAGGCGTTCCTTTTGAAAATATTTTTACAGAAGAAATGGGACTCGATATCATGGCTCGCCAAAAGGAGCGCAGTTTTCCACCGGGACAGCAATTTATGTATAATAATGGCGGCTATTTGTTATTGGCGATTATTGTGAGGCGAGTAAGTGGGGAATCCATCGGTACGTTCGCCCAAAAACATATTTTTGAACCCTTGGGCATGAACAGCACCTTTATTTTAGAAAACCCCAATCGGATTGTTAAAAATAGCGCTACGGGTTATGCGCCCCTTACGGATAGTACTTATGAAAAACGGCATTTTATAATATTGCCTTAGGTGGAGATGGTCAGGTTTATACGACTTTGGAAGACCTACTCTTATGGGACAATAATTTTTATGATAAAAAATTAGGTGGACAAGCCTTATTTGACCGACAACACGAAAGAGGTGTTTTGTCGAATGGAGATACTTTGGAATATGGAGGCGGTTTATTTATCCAAGAAAATAAAGGACTACCCGTTGTACAACACACGGGCGCATGGGGCGGTTTTCGAGCCGTACTTTATCGCTTTCCCTCCTTGAAAAAAACATTGGTAGTTTTGGCGAATTGTACCGATTTTGCAAATGGGCCTAAATTTTTTAGGTTAATAGATTTAATGATTCCTAAAGGAAAGGTAAATTCAAAAACAAAAGAGGTTACTGCCACTACTATTGCCACCGTCCAATTGTCTACGGAACAATTACAAAAATATACGGGTCTTTTTGCGGTCAAAGGACAACCGCATCTTCGGGTACAAAGTACGGTAGAAAAAGATACCTTGGTGATTACGCAATTATGGGATAAGCAGTCCTATCAATTGATTCCCACTTCCAGTACTGCTTTCTATCGCAAAGATTTTCGGATGGTCCGCTTTGTTTTTGATGAAAAAACAGGCATTCCAATTATCCATGAAAGAGTGGAAGTTTGGCCAACGGAAAAAGTGGACGCCTATCAATCCACGCCAAACTTAGCCGAGTTTACGGGCGAATATTATAGTCCAGAAGTTGGCTTATCCTATACCATTCAGGTAGTGGATAAGCAGTTAGCGGTCTTTCGAGGTAAGGAGAAAATAAAGACGTTAGTTCCTGTCAGTAAGGATGTTTTTGGCAATCATTTTCAGGGGTATCAATTTACTAGAGCAGCAGGAAAAATTAATGGCTTTTTGATGCAGGATAGACGGGTTAGGAACTTGGAATTTATCAAAAAGGAATGATATACCTTAATTTTTTATCCGATTGTCTAAATAGATATTAGGAAGCGTCAGCCAATGAATTTTGCGGTTACGTCTGATGCTATTTTAGCCCTCGAATATATTTTCCAAACCGCTCCATAGCAACCCCTAAATCTGCAATATTAAAACAAGGATAAACAATTCGAAATAAGCCTCGTTTACTATGCCCAAACCCTTCTCCTGGCGTCAATAAAACACCCGTTTTATTATATAAATCTTCCCAAAACTTAGTCTCTGCTTTTTGTGTTGGTTTTTTCAAAAATTTAGCACAATCTATCCAAATAAATAGACTTCCTCTTGATGGCACATAAGGAATATCCAAAGCTCGTAATTTCTCAATCATAAAAACATAAGCATCGGTCAATGCTTTTTGATTATAGGAAATGTAGGTTTCCATAAAATCATGGTCTGCCATAATTTCGGATAATAGCCATTGCGTATGGTTAGAAACTAAATGCGATACATTCAAATTATCATACGCCTTAATCAAAGCATCATTTAAAGAATATAATATCCCTACTCTAAATCCAGAAATGCCTAAATCTTTAGATAGCGCATACCAAAGGTGTAAATAAGGACTTTGTTTGGCTTCCATAATTTGACCAAAAGAAATAAATTCCCGTTGTTTTTTATAATCTTTTTTGATAGCTGGATGCTTGGTGTTTAGTAGCGATAAAGCATATATCTCATTGACAATCAGGTGTATTTTATTTTTGATGCACCAATTAGCCATTTTTTCTAATCGCTTGATGGGATACATTCCACCTGTTGGATTATCAGGAGTTGTCAGCACTAAAACCTTAAAGGTTTTTCCTTGGGATACTATATCTTTTTTTGCTTTTTTAAGCTGTTTTATTTTTAAAATGGGTTTTTCTGCAATCTCTGAAATTTCATGATGGGTAATCAAATTATACCGTTCCATGCCTGCTTTATTCCCTATATCTTGCTTGTAAACGGGATAACTAGGGGTTGGAAAAACAGCAACATCACCACTATCTCCCAAAAGCCAAGCAGTCATTTCTATGACCGCAGAAGCACCAACGGAAACCGCTAAATTATCTGGGTTAATTGGCCCTTTTGTTAAAAAACGAGCTAAAAAATTAGCCATTGTCAATCGAAAACTTTCATGCCCCAAACAGGAAGTATAATTCGGTACCCAATCAGGAATAGATTTCTCTAAACTCAACAACTCCATTTTTTCCTTTAATAAATGCCAACTTTGTTTATTCTCTGCGGTGTTTAAAGGGAATTTTCCGTTTGGATTATCGGTAGGATGGTACATATCTTCACTAGCCTCGAAGAAAAGGTCGAAATCTACTCTAAGTTGGGTATTAAAGGCAGTTTGGCCTCTTTTGGAAAGGGTTTTGATGTTTTTCATAAACGGTAGTACAAAAAAATGGCCTCCAACTTTTATGAAATTGGAGACCTATTGAGTTAGTCGTAAATTTTATTTGCTACTAATTTGCTGGATAGTTAATATCCGAAAATTAAGTAAGTTGTTTATCTAATTCTTAGATGAAAAATCATAAATCATAGTTCATAAATCTTACATCATAAATCTGTCACGTAAAAACTAGATGGATTTAAGATGTATGATGTATGATTTAAGATTTGTGATTTTTTACTATGACTAAACCACCTTCGTCACCCCCGGCACAGGAATAGGATACCGCCCATCTGCATCAGGCATCACTTGTGGATTAGCATTCCAATCATATTTTGCAGGAGATAAATCTATGGTAGAATTAATTGCATCATCCCACTCAATAGTTTGTCCTGAATAAGTAGCCATTCTACCTAAAATAGAAGTCATCGTAGCTTTTGCCCCATTTTCTGCATCGGCATATTTATATTCACCTTTTGCCACCGCTTCAAATAATAAATCATGCTCTACTTGATAAGGGTTTTTATCTTTTTTATCATTATGATTCATAATGGTATAACCATTTCTAGTCTTGATAACCCCAGGTTTCGGTGCAGAACCATTTGTACCTTGAAACGCCTCACTCACTCGATTTGCACAGCCTTTTATATGCCGACATTGACTAGACATAATCGAGCCATCTGCATATTCGTACTCTACAAAGTGGTGGTCAAAAATTTCTCCATGGTCTTTGCCATTTCTTACTTCTCGACCGCCCATGCCACTTGCCCGCACAGGGTAAGCTTGTTTGACCCAGTTGCCAACATCTAAATTATGAATATGCTGCTCTGTAATATGGTCACCGCACAACCAATTGAAATAATACCAGTTACGCATTTGGTACTCCATTTCCGTTTGTCCAGGCTGTCTTTCTCTGACCCAAACCCCCGCACTATTCCAATAAACTCTAGAATGGACAATATCACCAATAATGCCATTGTGTAACTTTTCTACCCATTCGGTATATATCTTTTGATAGTGTCGTTGCAATCCAACGACTACATTTAATTTCTTTTTCTTAGCTTCTTCTGCCGCTGCCAAAACCCGTCTAACTCCTGGCGCATCTACCGCACAAGGTTTTTCCATAAAGATGTGCTTACTTTGCTTGACCGCCTCTTCAAAATGAATTGGACGGAATCCTGGAGGGGTTGCAATCACCACCACATCACAAAGCGGAATCACTTTTTTATAACCATCAAATCCATCAAATTTATGTTCTTCTGGCACATCAATAAAAGGGCGCATATCTTTCAACTCGTCGGATGACCAGTCTTGAAATTCAGCACTATAAATTTTCTTATAGCATTTATCTAAATTGTCTCTAAAAGCATCTGCCATAGCGACTAATTTGACATTTTGCCCAGAACTTAAAGCTTGTACAATAGCCCCTGTTCCTCTACCTCCACAGCCGATTAAGCCCACTTTTATCGTATCTGCACCATCAATATGTGCCTTTGCGGCAACTAAGGAAGGAGCAAGCAGCATGCTACCTGCGACTAAGCCAGAAGTTTTAACAAAATCTCTGCGGTTTATTCCGGAATTGTTTTGATTTTCCATAAAGAAGTATGTTTGAATGATTAATGATTATTTACAGTTGCTAGTTGCTAGTTTGCGGTCAACTAGTTTTAAAATAAGTTACAAATTTTTGAGTTGTCAGTTTGACAGTTACGAGTTGTTGATAAACTGGCAACCGTTTAACTTTAATCCCCAAGCACCAACAACCAAAAAGCTGCTCGTTCTTCGAGCGTTGGTTGATTAACTGGTTTCACGATTCTAAATCCAACAAATGGAGAATCGGTATTCCACCAAAAACTTTTTGGAATTTGAGGGTCTCTTTCTTTCCATTTACTGCTTGACCGAATTCTTGCCGCACAACGATGGTCTTCTTTGGAATCATCCCAACTACCACCCCTTACGGTTCTTGGATGTAATCGAGTTGGTTGTATCCAAGGATTTATTTCCGTTGCCATTTCCGCAGCGATAGTCGCATAAGCATCTTTTTTATATTGGTCTAAAGTCCATTCAGATACATTCCCTAACATATCATGAAGCCCCCAAGCATTCGGTTTTTTACTGCCGACTTTATGGTATTTCTCTGAACTATTATCATAATGCCAAGCATAATTATCTAATAATTCCGTGTCATCTCCATAATAATAAGCAGTTGTATTACCTGCTCGACAAGCATATTCCCATTCTGCTTCGGTTGGCAAACGATAAAAATCGCCTGTTTTATCAGACAACCATTTACAATATTGCAAAGCAGAAAATTGCGTCATACTAACGGCAGGAAATCCTTCTTTCCCCATCCCAAAAGTTGGGTCTTCGTAAGGTGGACTTGGCCTAGCAAAAGCATCTGCATTCCAATCTGTTCGACCTTCAGGTGCTTTGTCTAATTCTTTTTCTCTAAAAATATTAAATTCATCAAAGGTCACTTCATGCACGCCGATATAAAAAGATTCGACTTTGACTTCCACCTGAGGTCCTTCATCTTCGGCTCTATTTTCTTCTCCTTCTGGGCTGCCCATTTGATAACTACCTGCGGGAACTAAAGCCAATTTAAAGGAGACTTCCGTTGCAGGTATTTTGGCGGTTATAATATTACTTTCCGCAGTTGTAGCTGGTTTAGTAATCACTTCTTTTACTTCATCTTTAGCCATTTTATTTTGACCAGTTGTGGCACAAGCACATAAAGAAGAAAGGAGAACGAATAATAAAAATTGTTTAATCATATCTACAGGATAACAAGATGATGCAGGATTAACAAGATAGCATTCAGCATAAAAATAAGCATTCTAGCTACACTTCATAATATATAAAATATATGTTTTGTATCACCCTTTCTTAAAAAATCCGTTGGGAATAAAATCCGTTGGGATAATCTACTATTTGTGGCTATAGAAAAATAGCCGTATTACAAAAAAATCTGTTCACATTAAATCCGTTACCAGAAATTACACCAAGCGATTCCGATAACTATCGAAAGGCGCTAGAGAAAATCCGTTAGCAATATCACTTTTGGTATCGAAATTCAAAATTAACCGCAATATCATCTCCACAAACAATCTGCCCAAACATAGCAGAAGGTGGCTCTATTTCAAATTCACTAAATTTAAGTGGCTTACTACCTTTTAAGACGATACCACTATCAGTCTTTTGCCCCATCACTTCAATCTCTACTGCTTTCTCCAACCCTACCATTTTTAAAATACCTTTAGAAATCAATTTAAAATTACCTGTATCATCCATATTGGACATAACAGCAGGTTCATTTTGCTGATAGCTAATAATTGGATGTGCTGCTGCTTGCAAAGCCTTGGTAATTTTGGCATTCATAGAAGCACCTCGGCCACCATCCATGCTATTGATAACTACCCCAAAGGCAAAACTATCAACGGTATTTTCATTTTCCCCAGATAGGATTATCGTAGTTGGTACATCCTGTATCTCGTTAACCGCTACGGTCCAGCCATGTAAAGTGGAAGTACCTGTTACGGTAATGGTCGTAGCAGAGTCTGTAGCTAATTGGAATGTTTGTGCTTTTATGGTCATACTTAAAACCATATTACAAATTAAAAATAAACTAAAATGTACTATTTTCATGATTGACTATTATTTGTTCGACTAACTATTTCTTTTTTGACTTTATAAAAATGATTAGATGCAAGTGAAATCGCAATAGCACCTAAAAAAAGTGGTGGTATCCAAACTGACCAAGGAAGATTGATTCCTTGTCCCTGTCGATAACCTGAATAACCAGCAACAGCAACTAAAGAGTAAATAAAAACATGTATAATTATTTTTAATACACGAGCTGCCTTTTGGCTTGCTATTTCCAAGCCTTCCTTATTTAGTGCCTGTAAATTTTCTTTACTCATAATTTGCTAAAATTACATAATAACCCTGTTTTTTCAAAGTCTACAAATAGCCAAAAATCAATTTATTCGCCATTCAAATATCCTTTTGCCGTCAAATAAACGCCACCAGCAAATAATAAACCAATCAATACTAGAATCCAAAGCGACATGCCTACGACATTAACGCCTGCCAAGCCCATTTGTAGGAAAAATAGACCAACTACAAATAATAGGAAAACACCCAGTACAATATTAAGGATAGCCCCCATATCACTCGCCTTATTTTCTGTTTTAGTAGCGACCACTTTTTTAACCAATGCTTCTTCCTGATAAGTTTTAGACCCTAAATAGAATAAAATTAAGGAAATAGTACCTGTAACCCAAGTAATGGTAAAAGCATAACGTAAGGATTCTGCTCCATAATCTGCACTTAAGTAATCACTTATAATCCCAATTGCTACTGGCCCTAAACCTAAACCAATAAAATTGAGGACTAAAAATAAGATAGCAGAGGCTAAGGCTCGTTTTTTAGCATCAATTAAATTATGCGTGACCGCAATACTTGGCCCTAAATATAAAGCAGTCAATAAAGCAGTCATAAAATAAGTAGCTAACACCACATTTAGATTACCACTAAAAAAGGCGAAATAAGAAAAAGGGAAATTTAGTAAACCTGCAATAATCGGAATCCACATATACCATCGAAGGTCTTTTCTGCCATATTTATCCGCCAGAAAGCCACCAAGGAATGTACCAATAATACCACCAAAACCAGAAGTAATCCCCAGCCAAATACCAATATCTTCTACAGGCATTCCATGAACTCTCGCTAAAAAGGGCGCAAAGAAGTTACCTACCCCATAATTACTAAATGTATGTAATCCGCATGCAAAGGCTATGAAAATAAACGTTTTTTTGGACAATAAAATTTGGACAACTTCCCAGAAAGAAGCTTCTTTAGGCGCTTCGCTCGTTAATTCACTAAAAGCACTTCCTGGTATCTTTTTCTTTGAGAAATCTGCTGTTATAGCTACATCAGAATGCCCTTTTGGTGGTTCTTTTACCGTAAAGAATAAAAGTAAGGCATAAATAATTCCTGGGATACCAAGTGCATAAAAAGCCATTCGCCAGCCATAAGTTGCATCAATCCAGCCTCCTATAGAATAGCCAGCTAAAATACCGACATAGATGCCCATCGAATAAATGGAAAGTGCGGTAGCTCGCTGATGCGCAGGAAAATAATCAGAAATCATAGAATGTGCTGGTGGACTACCACCTGCTTCTCCAACTCCGACTCCGACTCTAGCTAATAATAATTGGAAGAAGTTGGTCACCAACCCAGAGATAGCGGTCATTCCACTCCAAATTGCCAATGCCCAAGTCACTACATTTCGACGATTATTTTTGTCTGCAAATCGAGCAATGGGCAAACCTAAGGTTACATAAAAAACGGCGAAGGTAAAACCTGTCAATAAGCCTAATTGGGTATCTGATAAGCCCAATTCCGCTTTAATGGATTCTTGGATAATGACCAATATTTGTCGGTCAATAAAATTGAAGGTGTAAACCCCTGTTAGGATTAAGAGCACATACGCTTTATAGCGTTGGCTATACTGTGGATTTTCTGTCATTTTTCGTTTTGATCGTACTCCGTTAAGAACTTTGCAAGCAAGGTAGTAAAATCAAATTCAAAAAAAAATTATTTTAAGATTTTAATATTTGTTTAGACAATAGGATAATTGGTGAGTTGGGCAAATAACGATGAAGTATAAACGATGAATGATGAATTTGAAAAACATTAACCATCCAATTATTCAACTTCAATAATATCAGTAATATTTTGATGGCAGACCTCCAAGCGTCTTTAAGACCTTGGAGCGTCTAGATGAGAAACTTACTCTTTCAGTGTTACTAAGCTAAATTTTTACAAAAATACAAATTGCTAGAACGGCAAATTATTCACATCTACATTTCCGCCTGTTATAATAATCCCCACCTTTTTACCAGCAAACCTTTCTTTTTGTTGTAATAAAGCCGCAAAAGGCACGGCACAACTTGGCTCTATAATAATTTTCATGCGTTCCCAAATAATTCGCATAGCGGCCACAATTTCTTCTTCTGAAACGGTGATAATATCATCTACTAATTTAGTGATAATTTCAAAAGTAAGCGGTCCTAAATTGGTTCTCAATCCATCTGCAATGGTATCGACTCTTGTATTATACTGCATCCTCCCACTTTTGAAAGACCGATAAGCATCGTCTGCCCACTTTGGCTCTGAACCGATAATTTGAGCGTTCGGTAATAGGGCTTTGGTACTAATGGCGGTGCCACTCATTAAACCACCACCACCAATTGGCGCCATTATCACTTCTAAATTGGGTACTTCTTCGATTAATTCTTTGGCACAAGTAGCTTGTCCAGCAATGACATCATAATTATTATAAGGATGTAAAAAAGTAGCGCCTGTTCTGGCAACCACTTTATCTAAGGTACTTTCTCTAGCGGCTAGGGTAGGGGCGCAAGTGATGATTTCTGCTCCGTAGCCTGCTGTCGCTGCTCTTTTAATGCTTGGTGCATTTTCGGGCATCACAATATAGGCAGGCACACCATGATTTTTTGCTGATAAGGCAACTGCCTGTGCGTGATTGCCAGAAGAGTGCGTGGCTACTCCTTTGGCTCTTTCTGCCTCACTTAGGGCTAAGATAGCATTGGCTGCACCTCTCATTTTAAAGGCGCCTATTTTTTGAAAATTTTCACATTTGAAATAGATTTCTGCGCCACTTATTTCATTGATAGCGGTTGAACTTAAAACAGGCGTTTGATTAATATAAGGTTTGATGCGTTCATGCACCTTTTCTATTTCTTGGAAAGTAGGAATGCTTGTTAATTTCATATTGTTTTTGTTGTATTAATGTAATCGCCAAATTTACAGTTCCAATAAATTATGGGTTGATTATTTAAAAGAGCTTTAGCTCTGACTCTGTCTGTAGTTTCGATGTTTAAGCAATATTCCTAAGGAGCGTAGCTTCGTCACCGAAATTTTGACGGTGTCGGAGCGATGCTCCTCTGAAAAACTAAAAATTATTATTAACAAATCTACAGACGGTGTCAGGGCGATGCCCTTTTCAACGGATAATTTATAGTTCCAATAAATTTGGCGACTACATTGTTTTATCCTCACGGATTTTTTAATTGTATTTTAATGGAAGTGCTGACTAGATAATGATGTCTTATCACCTCATCACCTCGTTCCCTCATTACCCCTCAAACCAGTAGCTGCCCAACCCCAAAAGTCAACACAAAAATAACTGTAGAAATAGCCATTTGTTTTAAATATGGGTCGAGTTCCATAGCAACGGTTTTGGTTTGTACTGCCCGACCATTTATCCATAAAAAAGGAATACTTAGTAGAAATAAAAACTGCTGCCAACCACGGAAATCTTGTAAAACAAATATAGTGGCTAATGCTAATGCACCAATCAATAAAAACCAATGATAGCGCACCGCATTTTTACGACCAATTCGTACAGGAATAGAATATTTACCTGCTAGTTTATCGGATTCAATATCTCTGACATTATTGACATTAATGACGCCTACGGTTAAAAAGCCAAGTGCAGTTGCGGGCAAAACATGTAGGGAATTAAAAGTTGGTTCATGTAAATAATAAGTGGCTAAAGTAGCGACCCAGCCAAAAAATATCAAGACAAATAAATCGCCTAAACCTCTATACCCATAAGGAAAAGCACCACTTGTATAAGTAATGGCGGCGATAATGGCGGAAATACCAATTCCTAAAAAAATGAAGAAATCTTGCCTTGTATTTATAGCATAAGTTAGCAATAGGACTCCTGAGACAAATGATAAAATGCTTAGTAGAATCATCGCATTTTTCATGGCTTTCTGGCTAATCGCACCTGTTTGCACAGCTCTTTTAGGCCCCGCTCGTTCTGCACTATCTGCACCGTGAATGGTATCGCCATAATCGTTAGCTAGGTTGGATAAGATTTGTAAACAAATTGCGGTTAATGCTGCTAGAAAAAAGACATTTTTATCGAATACCGCATCTTTAGCGGCTAAGAAACTACCCATTCCAATACTGGCAACGGCTAGTGGAAGGGTTCGGAGGCGAATGGCGGAAAGCCAATGTTTTATAGTCATTTATGAAAGAATAGAGCTAATAAATAGTGCTGCAATAAAGCAAGATGGGTAAAGCTAATATTTTTTCCGAATATCTTATTGCGCTGCTACTAAACTTCGTTTATCTATGGATGTTTTTTTTTCCTTTTCTTGCTTCTCAATAGTGAAAAAGATGGTTGTGCCAACACCTTCCTCAGATTCTAGCCATATTTTTCCACCATGATTTTTGACCACCTTTTTACAGATAGCTAAGCCAATTCCTGTTCCTTCGTATTTATCTCTGGTGTGTAATCGTTTGAAAATAACAAAAATCTGTTCTTGATATTTTGGAGAAATACCAATGCCGTTGTCTTTTATTTGAAATTCATAATGATTTTCTAATTCCCGACTACTTACTTCCACTGTAGCTGGCTGGTCTCCTTTAAACTTAAACCCATTGGAAATTAAATTTTGAAATAACTGAGAAATCTGCGTTTTATTCCCAACGATATTTGGGATGTTGCCTATGATTAACTGCCCTTCATTTTTTGAAATAAGGCTGCGTAAATTTAAATTAACAACTTCCAATACATTACTAAGATTAATTGGCGTTACGGTAAATTCTCTATTTAATCTGGATAATGCTAATAAATCATCCAATAAAAAAGACATCCGTTTAACACCATCTATTACAAAATGGAAATATTCTTTGGTATCGGCATCTGAACCTGGCTCCAATTGATGATGCAATATTTGAGTGAAACTACCGATTGTTCTGAGTGGTTCTTTTAAATCATGAGAAGCAACATAAGCAAACCGTTCCAATTCTTCGTTGGAATTGAGTAACAGTTTTTGTATAGCTTCTTTTTCCCTCATTTCTTTTTGTAAAGAAGCGTTGATTTCTTGTAGCTTTACTGTTTGCTGCTCAATTTGCCTATTTTGTTGCTTTAATGCAGTAGATTGATTTTTAATCGAACGAAATAATTCATTGACTTTTGCTTCATATTTATGATAGTGGACCTTAAATTGGGTTAAGGTAAGATAAATACAAAAAGCAATAAAAACTAAATGAAAAAAGCTTAAATATAAGGAGTCTTGGTTTTCAAATACAGGGGAATAATTCAGTATCCAATACCTTATGGAGAATATGGCTAAAAAGTGAATGCAAAAAATGATTATATGAGCTTTAATTCCATGAAAGAGTATAATCGCTAGTACTAAGGTTGCTCCTAAATAAAACTGAGTTTTGGCTAGTGGGCCGAATAAAATAGTAGAAAATACGGCAGCTAGAAAAGGAAATAGAATAGCTAAAAATTTAGCACTATTATACTTATATGTTGATTGAAAATAGAGGGAACTAAATAAACATAGAAAGGTTACTGCGGAAATACTTATACGCAGATAACAGCCCGCAACTAAGTTAGCGAGCCCAATGCATAAGGAACTAAATAGTAATATAAAAATAGCCTGATTAGTAAAAATAATATCCCTCTTTTCGGCAGAATTCTGTTCTGGCCTTATCCCTAAAGTAAAGATATAGTTAAAACGGTTTAAAATATTCATCTCTCTTAATTGTGTGTAGTCTTCTATCGCAAAATTAGTTAGTAACTAAGTTTCAAATTTCTTTTTAATGGGATTTTCTGCTGAAAGAAGGTATGTATTTTATTTTAGGCAATAATCATGCTAATTATGTTTTTGCAATAAGTAGTAGCCTGTTGTTTGACTTTAATTAGCTAAAGATATTTTCTAGCTATGCTTTATTGAACGTCCATATCCGAACACAGACTGACCATATTCGGACATTATTTTTCTTGTTTTTAATTTTATTTTTTTAATAATAAATTGATAATCAGTAATTTATACTTTTGGCATAAGCATTGGAATTGTATAGATATTCCGCTAAGATATTTATTTATAAGAATAAGAAATCACCTGACTTAAAAATAAGAGATATGAAAAAGTACAATTCTAACGACCTGATTTTTGACTTGATGAATCGTTAATACTAGTGAAACCAAGGTGTCGGGCTTTTCCGACTGTTTGCTCGACACCTTTTTAACTATTTTGTCTGGACTTTTATAAAAAAATAATAATACCTTTAAAATGCTAAGCAATTACCTTAAAATAGCTTTTAGAAATTTGAAAAAATATCGTTTTTTCAACGGTATTAATATATTGGGTTTGTCTTTAGCTATTGCGATAAGTGTATTGTTGTTTTCCACGGCATTAAGAGAATTTTCTTACGACCAATTTCATGCAAACAAGGAAGATATTCACCTTTTATATTTTAAAAAGAATCGACCTGAAGGGGTAGAGTTGTCTCGAACTATGGCAGCACCCATAGTCCCAACCCTAAAAGAAGAATTTCCTGAATTGAAAGCTACTCGTTGGTTAGGGCGTAGTGCAGAAATTAAATATGGTGCATCTAAACATAGGTTTGGTGTAGACTTTGCCGATGAAGATTTTTTTAGCATGTTTTCGTTTCCCATTATTAAAGGGAACACAACAAATCCTTTAACAGAATTAAATGCAGTAGTCATCAATGAAGAAGTGGCAACTATTATTTTTGGCGAGGAAGACCCGATTGGAAAAATATTGCCTTTTTCTTTTGATGGTAGAATTGTAGATTTAGTCGTTACGGCGATTATAGGTAAATATCCTGCGGAATCTACCCTTAATTTTAATATGCTAACTCGGTTTGAAAATTCTAATAATTACCAAGCAATGAAGGTTGATTGGGATAATTCTTACCATGAAGCTTTTATCCAATTACCGAAACAAACCAATGCCATTGCTTTTAAAGATAAATTATCAACCTTTACGGAAAAATACTTTGCGGATGATATTGATTTTTTGGAGAAAAGTGGTTCCCAAAGAGATGAAACAGGCGCAATTATTAGCCTAATGATGCATCCTTTAACGGATATTCATTTTGCGCCTCAATTAGGACTAAACGGTACGATTAATAAAATTTTTCCTATTTCTTTATTAATTATCGGCTTTTTTGTTGTCCTAATTGCCTGTATCAATTACGTAAACTTGACCATCAGTACCTCTTTAAGAAGGTCGATGGAAGTAGGTTTGAGAAAAGTAATGGGCGCTAACCGAGGCCAATTAATGGGACAATTTTGGGGCGAATCTTTATTGATTGTTTTGATTGCTTTAGTGACTTCCCTGACACTCATCCAATGGATATTACCAGAATATAATGCCTTTTTTAAGAATGATATTGATATAACTAATCCTTATATCCTTGGTTCTTTAGGGGGAGTTTTATTATTAATTACCCTAGGCGGTGGTATTTATCCTGCCATTTTAGTGGCAAAGTTTCAACCTGCGAATGTCTTAAAAGGAACGACCAAAATGCAAAAACCAGGTATCTTGCGAAATGCATTGGTCGTCATACAATTTGCCATTGCTGTTTTATTAATTAGCAATACTTTAATCTTAAACGAACAATTAAACTTCTTTCAAAAAAAGTCATTAGGATTTAATAAAGAACAAGTGGTTAGCGTGCCACTAAATTTAGGACCAAAAAGCCAACAAACCGTTGATTTATTTAGAAATGAATTGGCCAATTACTCCGAAATTTTAAGTGTGAGTGCTACTTACCGAAATTTTGGAAAAGGAAAGGATAATTCGAGTTCAAGTTCTATTATGACCTTGACCGATAAAGAGGGTAAAGAAGTAAGAACCCATTGGCATGGCATTGATTATGGTTTTTTTGAAACCATGGATATAAACTTAGTTGCAGGTAAAGATTTTCAAAGAGGTTATAATAATGATACGATTCAACAGGTAATTATTAATGAAACTTTGGCTAAAAAATTAAATCGAGCAGATTTGATAGGTACTTATTTGAATCGTAGTAATAGTATGCAAATAATTGGTATTGCCAAAGATTTTCATTTTGAAGCTTTAGATAAAGCGATTGAACCGGTTACGATGGTCATTGACCAAGATTTTTGGCCTAATTACTTACTGGTCAAAGTTACACCAGAAGATTTACCTCATACGATGGCTGTTTTGGAACGGTCTTATAAAAAGTTAGTGCCTAACCGAACGTTTAAGGGGTCTTTGTTAGACGAAAATACCAATAGACAATATCAAACAGAAGCAAAACTGAGTCAGATTTTCATAGGCGTTTCTATTTTTGCTATCTTCCTCTCTTGTTTAGGCCTTTTGGGTATTGCGATTATGACGATTGTGCAACGAACGAAAGAAGTAGGGATTAGAAAAGTACTCGGAGCGACCACTTTTAATATTGTTGGTTTGTTATCTAAAGACTTTTTGAAATTAGTAGTTATTGCTACTTTGATTGGCATTCCACTTTCTTGGTATGGTATGTCGATGTGGTTACAAGAGTATCATTACCGAACGGAATTACATTGGTGGATTTTTGCCTTGGCGGGTATTATTGCCATCTCCATAGCCTTTATAACGGTAAGTTTTCAGACATTTAAAGCAGCTTTGTCGAATCCGATTGATGCTATTAATATAGAATAAAATAGTGATGAATTATAAGTGATGAGTTATGAGTATGACTCGGAACTTAATTACTTATCACTCACCACTTATCACTCATAACTAAAGAAGCCATGTTTCAAAATTACTTAAAAATAGCACTTAGACATATCAGCCGTAATAAAGGCTATGTGTTTATCAATGTCATCGGATTAGGCATTGCCTTGGCTTGTTGTCTGATTGCTTTTGTGAATTATCAAGCAGGGGAAAATGCGGATAGTTATCACGAAAACTACGATAGACTTTTTATGGTTGTGGCAAATGGCGTGGGGTATACCCAACCAACTGCGGATGTTTCTTCCGCTTTAGTGCCTTTAGCTGCCGAAGAATTGAGCGGAGTAGAAGCAGGCGTACGATTTGACAAACGTGGAGTGACGATTCAATACGGAGACGCTGTTTTTGGGGAAGGATTAGCGTTAGCAGATGCTAATTTTTTAGATGTATTTACCTTTAACGTTTTAGCTGGAGATGTGAATGCGATGAAAGACCCTTCTAAAATTTTAATTACCAAAAAACAAGCCAAAAAATACTTTGATGAAGAAACAGCTATAGGAAAGATTTTAACTATCAATCCAGGTCAGGAAGGGGAAAGACAGCTTGAAGTAGGGGCAGTTATTGAGGATGTAGTAGCGCAAAGTTCTAGTGTCCGATTTGAGTTTTTGACGAATATCAATTTTTTAGAAACAGGGCCTAGACCCGATACCCTATCAAATTGGTCGAATCGAGTAAATGCTTCTTTTGTCTTATTAAAAAATCCAGCAGATGAAGCGCAAGTAACCCAACAATTAGCGAAGTATATTGATGCTAGAAATCAACATACTAAATGGAAAAGAACCAAATACTTACTAGAACCGATGAATGGCCTTTTTATGAAAGGTAACGATATTAATAATAATCGACTTGGAAGAGCGGTTCATCCTGCCTTTTATTGGGGTCCAGGCATAATGGCGTTAATGATTTTATTAACGGCTTGCTTGAATTTTACCAATACCACCATTTCTTTTTCTAATAAACGCCTAAAGGAAATGGGCGTGCGGAAAGTGATGGGTGGAGGACGGATGCAATTGATGTTCCAATTATTAGGAGAGTCTTTGGTGATATGCCTTTTAGCGGTTGCCGTTGGGGTTATTTTAGCAGAGTATTTGACGCCGTTGTACAATGCTATGTGGAGTAGTATGGACTTAGCACTCAGCCTGGATTATTTTCAAAATACAGGCTTATGGGTATTTATAGGAAGCATGATTTTAATCACCACTTTATTGGGCGGGGCTTATCCTGCTTTTTATATTAGTTCCTTTAGACCATCTCATATTTTTCGAGGAAATACGAAATTTGGTGGAGATAACTGGTTGATTCGCTCTTTATTAGGTTTCCAAATTATTATCTCTTTGGTCTCCATTATTGGAGGGATTACTTTTGCGCAAAACGCCGCTTTTCAAAAGAGTTATGATTTAGGATATAATGTAGATGGGGTAATTAATGTGCAGATAAGAAATGAAGAAGAGTATACCAGATTTAAAAATGTTATTTCAGAAAATCCTAGTATTCAAAGAATTGCAGGAGGACGAAATAATTTAGGATTTGGTAATTGGAATAGCAATGTGGGTAATCCCGAAGATAATAGAAGTGCCCAAACCCATTTAATTGGGGAAGACTTCTTAGAAGTGATGGGCTTAAACTTAGTAGCTGGAAGAACCTTTGATAAAAACTTAGAAACGGATTTTACAGAATCTGTTTTAGTGACGCAAAAATTTGTTAAAGAATGGCAATGGGACAACCCGATTGGTCAGAAAATAAAGCATTATTATGGGAATGAAAAAAAGGTAATTGGTGTAGTAGAAGATTTTTATGCCAGCTCCTTTTTTGATAAACCAACTGCTGGTGTTTTTCATTTTATGAAACCTGACCAATTCAGGGTGATGAAAATTAATGTTGGCAAGAATAATCTAGTGGAGACGAATAACTATCTAAAAGAAAAATGGACACAGCATTTACCCTTAGTGCCTTTCAATAGTTATTACCAAGATGAGGCCTTGATGGAAGCTACTATGATTACAGATAATGTTTCTTTTTTATATTTGTTCTTAGCCATTATTTCTGTTTTGTTGGCTGCAACAGGTTTGTTTTCTTTGGTGTCCTTAAATGTATTGAAACGAGCCAAAGAAATTGCTATTCGTAGAGTCTTAGGTGCTACTGCGGAGAATATTACTTACACGATTAATAAACATTATTTCTTAGTTTTTGCCATCGGTGGAATTATTGGTGCTTTGTTAGGTGGTTGGTTTGCTGGATTTTTAATAGACCAAATATTTAAAGTGACACAAGGCGTTAGTTTAATTTCTACTATTTTAGCGGTATTAGCTGTCTGCTTGGTCGGAGGATTGACGATTGGTGGAAAATTATTAGCAGTATTGCAAACGAACCCTGCGGAGACTTTGAAAAGCGAATAAATTAGTGATGAGTTATAAGTGATGAGTAACGAACTCACTTATAACTCATCACTTATAACTCATCACTCATAACTCATCACTCATAACTCATATAAATGATTCAACTAAAAAACATTGAGAAATACTACCGATCTGGTTTAAGCAAAACTTACATCCTCAAAAACGTCGATTTAACTATCGAAGAAGGAGAGTTTGTAACCATTATGGGGCCAAGTGGGGCGGGGAAATCTACCTTGCTAAACATTCTAGGTATGTTAGAAGACCCCACAGATGGTGAGTATTATTTTTTTGATGAACCTGTCCATAAACTTCGAGAAAGAAAGCGAAATGATATTCATAAACATTACATGGGCTTCGTTTTCCAAGCCTACCATTTAATTGATGAATTGACAGTTTATGAAAACATCGAAACGCCCCTTTTATATCGAAAAGTAAAATCTAAAGACCGCCAAAGTATGGTCGCAGAAGTTTTAGACCGTTTTAATATGGTCGCAAAAAAAGATTTGTTTCCCAACCAATTATCGGGTGGACAGCAACAATTAGTAGGGATTGCCAGAGCGATTATCAGCAAACCTAAATTGATTCTAGCTGATGAACCAACGGGTAATTTGCACACGAAACAAGGTGAAGAGATTATGGAATTATTCAAAAAATTGAATGAAGAGGACGGCGTAACGATTGTGCAAGTAACCCACTCCGAAAAGAATGCCCAATACGGTCAGCGAGTTATTAATTTATTGGATGGTTGGGTTTCTACAGACGAAAAAGTTTAGACTAGTGATGAGTTATGAATTATAAGTGATAAGTGGGACATTCATAACTCATCGCTTATAGCTCATCATTAAATAAAGATATTTTTTAACCACGGTGATTTCTTTGAAGCAGGCTGCGCGCCTGCTTTTTTGTTTCCATGGCTTAGACATTCTTGTCTGAGACGTTTTGGTGGAGGGCTAGTATAATATCTAAATGTGACTCAGACAGGAATGTCTAAGGTACGGTCACTTATAATGCTCCAACAACAAATCCGATAACTTTTTTTCAGATAATCGACGAATCAATTTCCCATCTTTAGCAAAAGAAATGCTTCCCGTTTCTTCCGAGACAATAAAGGCACTCATACTCGTTTCTTCGGTTACACCCACGGCAGCCCGATGCCGCAAACCTGCACTTCGAGGTAGTTTTGTGCTTTCAGAAACAGGTAAAATACAACCTGCTGCTTGGATTTTATCTTCTGAAATTAAGACAGCGCCATCATGTAAAGGGCTATTTTTTTGAAACAGACTTTCTAATAATTGTTGACTTAATTCTGCGCCCATAACCGTACCAGAATGCGCATAAGTTTCTACATTCAACCGATCTGCTAAAACAATTAGTGCGCCTAATTTCTTTTTACTCATTTTTAATAAAGCACCTTTGATCGCCTCGATATGAATTTGTTTTTGTTCTCGATTGTGTTGGTCTTTAGCGAGTATTTTAGTAAGGAAATTGGATTGCCCTTTGAGGGTCGTATTCCCAACTAATAAGAGGAAACGGCGAACTTCTGGTTGGAAAATAATGATAATAATAATGATACCGACTTCTTTAAGTTGGGTTAAAATGGTATTCAGCATATCCATTTTCAAAGCCCCAACCAACCAAGAAACCATATACAATAAAATAACCCCCAACAGAATATTGAACGCTACAGAACCACTCAGCAATTTGTAGATGCGAAAGATAAGGTAGCCGACGATAAAAACGTCGAGAAAATCCCATAAACTGATTGGTATAAATCCTATATCGAACATTGATTTGTCAATTTTCAATGCTCAATTTTCAATTTTCAATTTTCAAAAATGCTGAGCAATTTGAAAATTGAAAATTGAAAATTGAAAATTTTAAATTGCTATTCTTTTCTTAGCTTTTTTAAAGCAATCCACTAATTTCATTACCTCACTTTCTTCGTTATAAATATTAGGCGAAACCCGCATGGCATCTCCTCTGAAAGAAACAGAAATATTGGCTTTGGTTAATTCTTTTTTCAAAACATCACCATCAAATTGGTCGGTTAATCGGATACCAAATAAATGGTGACTGCGCCAATTATCAGCTTCAATATTTAGACCCATATCTCGCCATTCAGCAACGGCTGGTTCGGTAATAGTACGACAATATTGCTGAATATTTTCAACTCCCCAGTCTTTTAATTGACGAATGGCTTCCAATAATAGAGGAGAGAGGATAAAATTGCTTTGTTCGCCCATCGAATACCGATTCGCTTTTGGGCGATATAATGGCTGATAATTGACCAAATTCGTAAAATCATTGCTATTCAGTCGATTAATCCAATTTTTTTCGATGGGTTCGCCTTTATCAAAAGCAGGCCCATAATAAGCGACGCCTAAAGAATAAGGCCCCAACATCCATTTATAACTGGAAACAATTAATGCATCTGGCTGAATTTCTTTAACCGAAAAAGGCAATGCACCGATAGACTGTGTTCCATCAATCACTAAAAGTGCGTCGTGTTGATTGGTTTTAGTACGAATGGCTTTTAAATCAAATAAAGTGCCATCTGTCCAATGCACGTTTCCTACAGCGACCATTTTGGTTTGGTCATCAATTGCCGCTAAAACAGCTTCATTCCAATTTTGTCCTCGATTCAGTAGACTTGGAGGGGAGACAATTTCTAAAGTAGCTCCTACTTTTTTGACTGCTTCCATCCAAGGGTAAACATTGCTGGGGAATTGTTCGCCGACAATAATAATTTTTTCCCCTTTTTTTAGGTTTAAATTATTCGCTACATTTGCTAAACCATAAGAGGTAGAAGGAATAATGGCAATGCTATCTGAATCAGCTGCTTGAACTAAATCTGCAAAAGCGAGTTTAATCTGCTGTGGATAACCAAAAAAATCTTCATTGCTATAATAATTGGGATTGCATTGGTTACTAATGGCAGCCAAACCAAGTGCTTCTAATTTTTTACTTTGCGGTCCTCTTCGAGCACAATTTAAATAAGTTAAATCACTTGGGAGATTAAATAGATGTTTTTGACATTGCATGATGAAAGAGGTTATCAGAGTAGGTTTAAATTTTAATATCGTTGAAAATCAAGTTTTTGTGCGTTTGTCAAAATTTTGATTGTATGATTGTGATTAGCCGTAAAAACAATCATACAATCTCACAATCTTTCACGAAAAGCAAGCTATTATTTTCTAATCTTTAATTTAGCCAAACATGATTTTTAAACATACTCTTATTTCGTGTTATTAGAAGTTATTATTTAGTATTGCCTAAGAAATAACTGCTACTTTCGGCAAAATAAAAAATATTAACTAAAAATTGCTTAGAAGACAAAAAGTAAATAGTGTTTATTCTAAAATAAATCGTATGGGAAGTGCTTCCAGAACTTGGAGTTCTGGAAGCACTAAGCCTTTTAGAATAAAGTCTAATGCTTGAAAAAAGAGAGAGGTAAATGATTTATCTTGTTCGTTCACTCCTTTTCTCATTTACTCATTCACTCATTCACCCATTTTATGAAAGTCATACTAGTAGAAGACGAAAAACATGCTCGGGACAATTTAGAACATTTATTGCTCAATATTGCCCCTGAGATTGAAATTTTAGCCAAACTAGAATCCGTTAAAAGGACGGTAGAGTGGCTACAAAACAATCAAGCAGATTTGATTTTCTTAGATATACACTTAGCGGATGATTTAAGCTTTAAAATCTTTGAAGAAATTAAAGTCACCACACCTGTTATTTTTACCACTGCTTATGATAAATATGCCTTAAAAGCGTTTAAAGTGAATAGTATCGACTATTTACTAAAGCCAATTGACGAAGAAGAATTAGCGGCAAGCATAGAAAAATTTAAATCGACCCAAGCAGCCGCAAAAGTGGATTATTCGCAATTACAAACGATGATGGCACAGCCTCAAAAGGCGTATCAGAAACGTTTTTTGGTAACTAGAAGGGATAAGATTAAGAGTTTAACGATTGACCAAATTGCTTTTTTTGAAGGGGAAGACCGATACGTTTATTTAATCAATAGAGAGGGCAATCGGTTTATTGTTGATTATAAACTAAGTGATTTAGAAGAAATTTTAGACCCAGCAATTTTTTTTCGCTTAAATCGGAGTTTTATTGCCCATTTTGATGCGATTGATTCGATTTCAAGCGTTTCCAAAAGCCGTTTAAAAGTAGATTTATTACCAAAAGCGAAACGAGATATTGTCGTTAGCTCTGCCAATACCAAACATTTTAAAGCTTGGCTCAATAAGTGATGAGTTATAAGTACCACTCGAAATTCATCACTCCTCACCCATAACTCATAACTAAATAAGATGACTCATTTTCTACCACTTTTCCCCCTACAATTAGTTGCTTACCCCGGTGAGAAGTTAAACCTGCATGTTTTTGAACCACGCTATAAGCAAATGGTTCGGGAAATAGACCATAATAAAACGACTTTTGGAATTCCTGCCTTTATCAATAAAAAAATAATGCCGATCGGGACAGAATTGCGCCTGTTGTCTATTGAAAAAAAATATGATAATGGGGCAATTGATATTAAAACAATGGGCATAGGTGTTTTTAAAACCGAAGAATTTTATTCCGTTGCTCCCAATAAATTATACCCAGGTGCAGATATAAAACGATTAAAACAAACAGACGATTCTGACTTGATTTTAAACGAAAAAATTTTAACTAGAATAGAAGAGTTATTTGGGGTATTGAAAATGAAACGCAAAACGCCTAAAAGTCCTTCTTTGTTTAGAATCTTTAATATCGCGCATTACATCGGACTAAATATCGAACAAGAATATGCTTTATTAACGATACCTTCTGAATTAGAACGACAGCAATTTGTGTTGCAGCATTTGGAGCAATTACTGCCGACTGTTAAAAATATGGAGGAAAGCAAAAAACGGGCGCAGTTAAATGGGCATTTTAAGCATTTGATACCGCCTAAGTTTTAGCTTTTTATTTTTTTGGATTCTTAACATACGTTTACTTATGCAATACTTGTCAAAAATTCTTTTTTTAAGTATATGGATGACTAGTTTTACAAACATAAGTAAGGCTGCCGAAACTCAACCTGTTTTCATTATTGATAGTCTTTTTGAGCTGCAAATGATTGATTCAAAATATTTGCATCTTCTACCAGATACTAACAAAAAAATCACTATTGAAACCATTCAAGATAAGGTTTTTTTGCCAGCCAACCAGTTTCCACCACCAGGTAAAAGAAAAAACCAATCTATTTATTGGACGAAAATTATTTTTCACAATCAGCTAGAAGTACCACAAGAATACTGGTTATCTGTACCCGTAGCGAATAGTTATGGATATTTAGTGAGGGCTTCTGGAGGAGTAGTTCCTATGCAAACGGGTTTCTCGATGCCACATAAAGAAAAAACAATTCAAGAGATAAGACTTAGGTTTGCCAATTATTTGCCAATAGCATTAGATAGGGGAGAAAAAGCAACCTTATATTTAAGAAATCAATATGGGGGAAATAGTATTATTCTAACAGAAATCAAGCGGGTCGAGACTCCCAATCATGCTAGGTTAGCTACTTTGAAAACCAAAAGTGCTAAAAATTTATCTGCTGGGTTTTTTCAAGCGCTTTTATTAATTCTATTTTTATATTGCCTTTTTTATGCATTTTATGCTAAAGAAATCTTTGCCATTTATTTAGCGTTGTTCTGTTTTTTCTTTAGCATTCATTTTTTGTACGCGGATGGACTTTTATATGAATATACAGGAATAAAAAACTTCCCTGTTTTATTTAATATATTGGATCTTACCGTACTTAATCTGGTAGTTGTTTTTGAATGCTATTTTATTCAAAACTATTTGGCGTTAAAAATTCGATTGCCCAAAATCTATAGCTTTTTAAATGCTTTTATATATTTTGATATTTTTTTACTAATTACACTGCCAAGTTATTTTTTAATAAGCAAAGACTTTGCACTTCCTTTTAATTTAGTGGTACTGTTCCAATTTATATGGTTGATTATTAGGCCTTTTATCTTAATAAATATATCGCTAGGTTCGCCCAAAATTAGTTAATAAAATAAAATATTATCAAAAT
>JAFMDF010000412.1 GCA_017857395.1 Bacteroidota bacterium
TAGGGCAAGAAGTCGCTATTCAAAATTTAGGAAGTTTGAATAAAGGAAGTCATACTATAAATTGGAAAAATGCAGATTTGGAGAATGGGTTTTACTTTTTGCAGTTGCAAGATGGGAATAGACAATCTGTTAGTCAGAAGGTATTGAAATTGAATTAAGCGTTTTTTCTAAGAATACCGTTATCTTTAATACTAGTGAATTTAGTTATCCGCTGTCCTTTAATTATCCGTTGTATAAAAGTTAGACACAACGGATAATTAAAGGACAGCGGATTTAGATAATTTTTTACCCCATCAACTCATCCACCACTTTCCGAACGCCCGTAGTTGCCTTCTCCGCTATTACTTTCAAATTATTACTTCGACCCAACTCGTAATTAATCGTTGGTTTAGGGTCAATATAATAAACAGGAACGTCATCTGGCGCATAATCGACCAAACTCGCCGCAGGATAAACTTGCATAGACGACCCAATCACCATCACAATATCTGCGATCATTACTTCCGCTGCTGCTTTTTCTAACATTGGTACCATTTCTCCAAACCATACGATATGTGGGCGCAATTGATAACCATCTTTTGCTTTATCGCCTACTTTTATATTTTCTGTACAATCATAAATGACGGTATCATCTAAGATGGAACGCATTTTGGTCAGTTCTCCGTGTAAATGAATGATATTGCTACTGCCGCCTCTTTCATGCAAATCATCCACGTTTTGGGTAATTACAACAACATCATATTTACTTTCTAATTCTGCCAAAGCTTTATGCGCCGCATTTGGTTCAACATATTTTAAATGATTTCGACGGTCATTATAAAACCGTAAAACCAAAGCTCGGTTCTTTTCCCAACCTTGTGGAGAGGCAACTTCCATCACATCGTGGTTTTCCCAAAGTCCATCTGCCTCTCGAAAGGTTTTAATGCCGCTTTCAGCGGAGATGCCTGCACCTGTTAGTACAACTATTTTTTTCATTATTGATTCTTTTTAGTTTTCATTTCCAAAGATAAAATTTTTCCTTAATTTCTACTAATAACTCTTGTCCGCTATCTATCTGTGACAGGCAATTTACCCTAGTACGCTTTATAATCGACCCACAGTTTTCACCACAGAGCCAAAAAAAATAAAAACCTACTACTGAATATCCCCACCAACCGACAACCCACTAGGAACAGCCTCAGGAACCGTTTTATCAAAATCATTATCATTCAAGGTATTCAAAAAGGAGATAATTGGCGCCATGTCTCTCACTCGCAATTTTAATTCCTTGACCAAAGGGTCAAATTGTTGCCGAGAAACCGCAGGATTTTGAGGTTTGCCAAAAGAAATATCTTCATAAAATTCTAGTACTCTTTGTAGATTGGGCATTGTCCCATTATGCATATATGGCGCCGTAAATCGGAGATTACGGAGCGAGGATGTTCTAAAGCCAAAGGTCTCTTCAAACCCTTTATCTAATTCGGCTAATTTAGGATTTTCGGGTACGCCCAAAACATGGATTTGATAATCGGAAAACATCGGCCCATTATGACAATTCGCACAGCCTACTTTTTTAAATAATTCAAAACCATCTTTTTCAGACAAAGAAATAGCCGTTTCATCACCTCGCATGTATTCATCAAAACGAGAATTATTCGTTAATAAAGTTCTTTCAAAGGCAGCAATCGCTTTGCCTAGATTATCTATAGAAATGGCATTTTCTTGATTAAAAGCTGCTGCAAAAAGCGTTTGATATTCTGGAATAGCTTGTAAACGCTGGATAACTTCAACTAGTATTTCCGTTTCTGAATACTGTAATCCTCGCATTTCCTCCATTGCTTTTATTGGTTCAATGGCTTGTAATTCCAGACTTTTGGTTCTTAAATCCCAAAACATGGGCGCTTCAGTGGGCGTGTATTGATTGGAAATATCAATGCCATTAAAAGCAGTATTCAAAATGGTGTGGGCATTTTTTTTGACAAAAGGGATGCTATTAGGTTGATTGAATACTCGTTTACTGCCAAATCCAACCCCATTGACCCCAATAGAAATATCTCGGTATTCTGCATAACCATTGGTTGGATGATGACAAGTCGCACAAGCCACATCTTTGTTACCTGATAAAATAGGGTCAAAAAAGAGCAATCTTCCAAGCTCCACTTTCTCTTTAGATAACCGATTATTTGGAGGAGATTTTACTTTTTTGGGTAAAGCCCCTACTCTACTTAATGCCGCTAATTGTCTTTTCTTTTTAAGTTTGGCAATTCTATGTTGTTGTTCTGCTTCTGGATTGGAACAATTTCCTAAAAATAGTAGGAATAAACAGATAGGAAAGAGGTACTTTTTTGCCATTTTTCAAAAATAGGATTTCTATTTTAAAATAGCAAAATTCAAAAGGGTGACTTATATCAGTGTCCCCTCAATTTGTGCTACTTCGCATCGGCTGTTCTACTATCAATTCATATTTCTGCTCTATTACAGGGCGGTCAAAAACACCTAAAACCTGAAATAACCTTGGTAAACTATTATCCTACCCTCTCCCCATCGAATAAAACTCATCATTCGGTCGAATGTTAGCCAAATTCGCCAAGCGATTGGACATCGCAAAAAAGGCAGAAATCGCCCCAATATCCCAAATATCTTCTTCCGAAAAACCATGGTCTTTTAAATGAGTTATATCCCCGTCGCTAATTTCGTGGGCATGTTGAGATACTTTTATCGCAAAATCAAGCATTGTTTTTTGTCTTGGTGTAATATCTGCTTTGCGGTAATTGGTCGCAATTTGGTCGGCAATCAATGGATTTTTTTCTCGAATTCTCAGAATAGCACCGTGAGCAATCACACAATATAGGCATTGATTCAAACCAGAAGTGGCGACTACAATCATTTCTCGTTCCCCTTTTGTTAAACCGCTTTCCTTTTCCATCAAAGCGTCATGCTGCATAAAAAAAGCACGGCATTCATCAGGTCGATTTGCCATCGCTAAGAAAACATTAGGCACAAAGCCCGCTTTTTCTTGTACTGCTACTATTTTTGCTCTTATATCTGCTGGAATATCTTCCAGATTAGGGACTTTAAAACGACTGATTGGTTGATTTGACATTGGTTAGCATTAAAATTTAGGAATAGGCTATTTTGTCAAGCAAGGTAAGCATTTTTCTAAAAAAGAAAAGCCGTATCCCCTAAGAAATACGGCTTCATTATATATTAAAATCAGCTTATTGTCTTTTCTTAAAATTCACCAGCTAATAAGATTGGCTGTAAACCTTTAGTAAAATGTCTAGTCACTTCATACCTATTCGTCTGAATAGCGAATAAATAATCCCCTTTTGGCAAATCACTAATATTCAATTGTTTATTAAAACCGCCATACCGCTTAAAAGAATCGGTATAAATAATTTTTCCTTGTTTATTTTTTAAGGTCAATGAAATGGCCTCTTTCTCAAAATGCAGCATATTAACTGCGATTAAATCGGTTTTAACTAAAATAGCTGGTTTAAGGATTTCTTTTAGTTCAACCTTATCAATGGTCAAAAAACGACGTTGAATAAGGATTGGCTGAATCATCACTTTTTCATCGTTTTCTATAATTAACTCATAATTACCTGCCGGCAAATTTTCTAAATTATACATTCTACCAAATTGCGCTTGTTGCACTACTTTTTCGGCAATCAAGATTATCCCATTTGCATCTTTTAAATGAATGGAATGTGTTTGATTTTCTAAATTTTGTAGCGTTAAAGCAAATGCTTTTAGGTATTCGTATTTATAAGTAATTTGTAAATTGGTTTCCGCTTGTAGCTGGTTGGTAAAGGTGGCTAGGCATAAAATCATAGCCCACCAAATGTTGAATGCTTTCATAATTAACAGTTTTTAAAATGGATAATTTACTTGCTGGTTTTTCGCATTCAATATACTGCAAAGATAACTCCATTTGGGATTGGATACATCTAATAGATTAGCAAATAGTTATACTATATTAACCTCGTTAATTAAATAAATATTCAATTGAGTTAATTTAGTGTAAAATAGAGGTAAAATAATTGATTTAGTGTAATAAATGAATAGCAATCAATCCCATAATTCCTACAAATATTACATAATACAATGTAGGAATAATCGTTTTGCGTAAGACATTTCCTTCCTGCCCTAATAAACCAACCGTTGCCGAAGCAGCTACTATATTATGGATAGCAATCATATTTCCTGCGGCGGCTCCAACTGCCTGTAAAGCCACAATAATAGTTGGGGACATCAATAACCGTTCTGCAACACCAAATTGAAAAAGACTAAACATCAAATTACTCACGGTATTACTTCCTGCAATAAAAGCGCCCAATGCACCAACTGAAGGTGCAAAAAATGGGTAAACAACGCCTACATTGCTAGCTACCCATTCTGCCATAGCGATAGGCATCCCTGGCAAATCATTAGGATTCATACCAGAATTGATATAAATACGAACCATTGGAATTGTAAAAATCAAAACAAATCCTGCACCCAGTAATACTTTGGTGCTATCCGAAAAAGCAGCCTGCAATTCCCTGCCTTTCATTTTATGCAATAAATAGGTGAGTAAAGAAACGATGACTAAAATAGTCCCTGGTAAATATAAAGGAGCGGTAGAACCCGTAATTTGAGTGTCCAAAATATTCGTCCAACTAAATTTGATACCTGATAAGAAACCTTTAATTGGCAATTGTGGCAAACGACTAATAACCAATAAAATAGCCACCAATAAATAAGGTAACCAAGATTGAAATAGGCTAGGCGCATCTTTTCTCTGCTGTTCCTCCACTTTAATGTCCAATTGCCCAAACCAATCTTTTTCCCAATCTGATTTAGGTGGAAAATCCCAAGTTGATTTAGGGAGTAACCAACCTTTTTTGGCAACGAAAGTAACAACAGCTAGCCCTGTCAAAGCACCTAGCATGGAAGGAAATTCTGGTCCTAAATTAATCGCTGTCAAATAATAAGGAATCACAAACGCCAAACCTCCAAATAAAGCTAAGGGAAAGATTTGTAAGCCTTCCTTCCAACTTCGATTTTGTCCAAAAAATCGAGTCATCATACAGACCATAAATAAGGGCATTAATACACCTGCTAATGCATGAAAAATAGCAACATTAGCTGTTATCGTTTGTAAATAATCGGCAAAAGTTAAGCCCTGAGCAGCCAATGCTTGCGTTAATTCAGGATTTTCTAAGCCACCTCTAACCCCAACTAAAATCGGCGTTCCTACTGCTCCAAATGTAACTGCAGTACTTTGTACCATCATGCCCAACATAACGGCTGCCAATGCGGGAAAACCTAAAGCCACCAATAAAGGAGCTACAATCGCAGCTGGTGTGCCAAACCCCGCTGCCCCTTCGATAAATGACCCAAAAAGCCAAGCAATAATGACCACTTGCACTCGTCTATCTGGACTAATATCTGTAAATCCTTGTCGAATTACCTCAACTGCACCCGAGTATTTTAGGACATTCAGCAAGAGTATAGCGCCAAAAATGATAAACAAAATATCAAAAGTGATGAACCATCCTTGAATGGTCGAGGCAATAATATCTATTAAGGGTAACTCCCAAGCAAAATAAGCGATAATGGCGGCTACAATAAATACAATTGGCATGGCAATTTTAGCAGGCATCCTAAAGCCAACCAACATAATTGCCGCAGCTAAAATAGGCAGAAAAGCAAGGAAAGCTAACACAGTTAAGCTCATTTTTTAGATGGTTTTTACGTTTTGAATTGTTTTGTTTAGCGCCTCTTTATATTCTGTTTTTAATTCAAAGGAGAAATATTAAATTGGCACTTCTGGTAAAAATAAGAAAAAAGTCTACTTTTCTATAAATTAATTATCTAAAGAAATTTGCCTTATTTTTATAAAGCTTCCTTATTTTGAGCAAAAATTAACATCATGAAACGAATTAACTACTGTCTTTACTTAAGTATTTTCCTTTTCATCGGTTGTCAATCAGATAAAACAACCAATTCAACCATTACCGAAGTAGGCGAATGGCATTCTATTTTTAATGGTAAAAATCTGGACAGTTGGAAGACAATGGGCAAGTTAACCACTGATATCAAAAATGATGAATTACACATTCATGCGACCGACCCTAATAACAATGCTTGGGTTTTCACCAAAACAGCTTATAAAAATTTTAAACTAGAATTAGAATTTTTAATGGCGGATTCGGCTGCTAATAGTGGTGTATTATTTCGCTTTGACCCAACGCTAGCAGGTATTCCTAACCAAACAGCTTATGAGGCCAATATCGATTGGCGTATCAATCATCAAAATGTGATGGGCACCTTAGAAAATGCGGCAAGAGCGAATGCGATTCCCAAAGTAGATATTAATGATTGGCAAAAATTGCGGATAGAAGCCAAATACGATTATTTGCAAGTCTATTTTAATGACCAATTAATTTGTGAAACCCATAATGGTCGAGCGACTGTGGGAAGTATCGGTCTACAAGTACCTATCAATCAAGGGGATGACATTGCCTTTAGAAATATTCGTGTACAGCAATTACCTGATAATGAGGCATTACCAATAACTTTAGAAGAAGCGTATAGAAAGGAAACCACTCCCTTACAACCTTTATTTACGAATCAATCATTGGCCGGTTGGCATACTACAGGAACAGGGACATGGACTTTTGAAGGAGATGTTTTACATGGTTATTCTGGAGAAAAGCCAAGTTATTTAATCAGCGATAAAACCTATAAAAATTTCTATTTAAAGTATAATTTTAAAATTAAAAAAGAAGATAATAGTGGCATTTTTATTCGCCAACATCCCGATAGCACGTCGATTAATCCTGTAGATGCCATCGAGTGTAATATTTATGACCACAATGGCTTTTCTCATGCCTATTCTACTGGCTCTATTGTGACGCATGCTCGTGCTTTTTCTAATTTAATTGAATATGAAGATTGGAATGAAATGGAAATTTTTGCTAAAGAAGATCATATTATTTTAACTATTAATGGTAAAAAATCCGCCGAAACCTATTTGCCTAGAAAATTCAATAGAGCAGGGAATATCTGCTTGCAAGCCGGTACTAAAGTATTTAGTGATAATAGTCCTTCGGATATTTATTTTAAAGATATAGTGATTCGGGAAATGGATTGAGCATACAGGATGACAAGATTTTGCACGATTAAACAAGATAATTAGTACACGACCAAAATAGATACTAACCAATCCGTTGGGTAATAAAATCTGTTGGGCAAAATTTGTCCCAACGGATTTTATTACCCAACGGATTCCATAGCTCAAATTCTTAAATTAATATTATTTAACATA
>JAFMDF010000413.1 GCA_017857395.1 Bacteroidota bacterium
TGTGTTGTAACTACAAAAATAGAAAGTCTTTTTTTATTCGTTTTGAACACGCTACGGTAAAGGTCAATGGTTGTCAAGCAACAAACGGAGAATTTACAGAAGTAGAAGTCAGAGAAATTCCACAAGTTAGTTTGCCATTAAATCAAGATGGTTTATGTGAAGGCGACACCTTAAAATTAGATGCGCCAACCATCGACAATGCCCTCTATAATTGGGAAGGACCGAACGGATTTATTTCCTACTTAGAAGACCCTATTTTGGTAAACACTTCAGAAGACAATAAAGGAAGTTATCAATTGACGGTAAGTAAAGACGGTTGTACTGCCAATACGGTCAGTACCCAAGTACAAATTAATCGACAACCAGCAACGCCAAACGTCAGTCATAATAGCCCTGTTTGTGAAGGCACACCGATTCAGTTGACGGCATCGAATGTTTCTGGTGGAGGTAATCTAATTTACGAATGGACTGGACCAAATGGTTTTACTGCCAATGTCCAAAATCCATTGATTGAAAGTGCGGATAGTATAAATGGTGGTGAATATATGTTAAGAGTCGGTATAGATGGTTGTTTCTCTTTACCATCGTCTCCGATTCCATTACAAATCAAACCATCGCCAGAACAGCCGATTGTAACGGCAAATGCGTCGATTATTGACCCATTATGTGAAGGAGAAATTTTACAACTAGCTACGGATTTTGATAATGAAGCGACGTATCAATGGGTTGGCCCGAATGGATTTACCTCTAATTTATACAATCCATTTATCAATGACGTAACGGTTGGACAAGGCGGAAAATATCAGTTAACTGTTATTGTAAAAGATTGTCCCTCTCCGATTTCGGATATAGATGTTGGGGTACAAGTCAAACCCAATGCACCAATTGCGGGTAATAATAGCCCAGTTTGTGCCGATGGAGAATTAATGCTAAACGTAGCCAATGCGGATAGTTTAGTAACCTACGAATGGTTCAGAATTAATACCAACGAATTTGTTGGAGAAGGCGCACCATTAACGGTGCAAGGCGTAACTAACCAAGATGTAGGGGAATATTATGTAATTGCCTCCATCGGAAATTGTGCCAGCGAAGTCTTTGACAACCAAGGCGCAGTCGTCCAAGCATTCACCGAGGTAAGTATTCTCACCCCAACTAGAGAAATTGCTTACGCAGGAGCAGAAATTTTCTCTTGTGACCCAGAAGTAAATATCTCAGCCATTGCCCCCGAAATCGCAGCAGGTTCTTGGAGTGTAGTTGACCCAAATAGCACCGCAGCGATTATCAATCCAACGCAAGCAGCAACCACCGTAGCCAATTTAGAAACAGGCGTCACCGAATTAGTGTGGTCTTTAGACAATGGTGTTTGTGGCATCGTTTCGACAGATACTTTATTAATTTCTTATAACGTAACGCCTCAAGCAGTCAATGATACTTTCAATATTGGCATCAATGAAGTGATAGATTTAGGTTTGATTAGAAACGATGATTTAAGAGCGAATGACATCAATATTTATATTAATTCTCCATTAGCCTTAGGGGAAGTCCAACGAAATTTTGAAGATGTTCAATTTGCCAATAACCTAGCAGATTCCTTATCCAGATTTACCTATTTCGCTGCCGAAAATGCGGTCGGAACAGAAGTATTTGAATACGAAATTTGTAATAAAGAATGCCCAGATTTATGTTCTACTGCCACCGCAGTTATCCGCATCGGTGAAAACGTAGATTGTGAAGCACCAAATCTAGTGACGCCAAATAATGATGGCTTTAACGATAGTTTCATCGTGCCTTGTTTGTTTAATAATCCAGGTAGTTCTATCACCATCTTTAATCGTTGGGGAGATGAAATTTATCGCAGCGATAATTATCAAAATGATTGGGAAGGTACTTACGAAGACGGTTTATTGCCAACTGGTACTTACTATTATTTATTAGAAGTGAATAATGCATCGGGGACGGTGCTGAATGGATATTTGTTCCTACAGAGGTAAAAAGGTGACGAGGTTACAAGGTCACGAGGTAAAGAGGTGTCGCTTCCTCTGCCAACCTTGTAACCTTGTAACCCTTTAACCTTGCAACCTCACAACCTTGACATTATGAAAAGCATATTTACAATTTTAGCCCTACTACTAACCATCCTGTTGTCCGCCCAGCAAGATGCGCAGTACACGCAATTTATGTTTAACAAATTGGCCTTTAATCCAGCCTATGCAGGCAGTCATAAAGTGCCCTGTTTTTCGGGCATTTATCGAACGCAATGGGTGAATTTAGAAGGTGCACCAGTCAGTCAGAATATTAGTTTCCACACGCCCTTTTTTCATAAAAGAGTAGGTTTTGGGATTAATATTCAGCATGATAGAATTGGACCGACCAATACGTGGAATTACAGTATGATGTATGCCTATCGAACAGAAATTGGCGGCGGTGATTTATCTTTTGGCGTACAGGGACAAATCAGAGATTATCGAGTTGATTGGCGAGATATTTCCGCAATTCATTCAGGGGATGCTTTATTTGGTATAAGAGAAGACAGTAAGCTAATTCCCAATTTTGGCTTTGGTATTTACTATGGTCATGAACATTTTTATGCAGGAATTTCCATGCCCCGATTATTGAATAACGATTTGACGTTTCAATACGATGGTAATATTCAAAATACGGATTTCTCAAAAGAAGCCAGGCATTTTTTCGGTATGGTAGGCTTGATATTACCCGTAAGTGATGCGGTCAAACTAAAACCAGCTATGTTAATCAAATATGCAAATAATTCGCCTTTAGATGTAGACCTACACGCAGGCGTCATTTTTTATGACAAAGTAAATGTCGGTGCAACTTATAGAGTAGGTGGTTTTCAAGGCAATGCAGGCGAATCCATCGACTTTGTCCTCCAAATGGTTTTCACAGATAGAATAAAAGTAGGGATTGCTTACGATTATACGCTATCAGATATTCGGTCTTATCAATCCGGTAGTTATGAATTGATGATGGAATACTGTCTGATTTCTAAACAGCGAGGAAGTACGAATCCTCGGTTCTTTTAATTGGATAATAAAATGTTTTTTTGACGCAGAAGGACGCTAAATTTTATGACGTTTATGTTTACTTATGCGAATAAGTGGAACTAAGTTTGTGTATTGCCGATTACCTGTCACGGTGGCGGCTGCTTGTCAAAAAATGCGGAGCGATTTTTTTTGACTAGAATTTTTGGTTCTTTTTTTCAATGAAAAAAGAACAAGATATCTTTTTAACTAAGAAGTTGGAGGTATAAAAATCTAGTCAAGAAATGTAATATATTCTTCTAAATTTAAAAGCATAAACAAATATGTAGATATATGCTTAGAATTATCATCTTTTTTATTTTGACTATAAGCGCAAGCTCATATCTCTTTGCCCAACAAAAAAAAGCAGATAAAACCTACAAAGAATTAGGGTATAAAGCAGCTATACCCCTGTTTGAAAATAAGGACGATTTATCGACCAAAGACCTAATAAAAATAGCCAATGCCTACCGCCTAAACCACGATGTAGCAAATGCAGAATTATGGTATTCACAAGTCGTGGAAGAAAGCCAGGAGGCGATTCATTTACTCCATTACGCACAAGCGTTGCACAGTAACGAAAAGTATGAATTAGCCAAGGACTTTTATCGGCAATATCAAATAGCAATGGGCGGAAATGGCCCCGACCAAAGAGGCACGGACTTAGCCGATGCCATTGAGCAGATACAAGATTTTAAACACACCCCAATTCAGATAAAAAACGAAGTAGCAATCAATACGGGGAAATTAGAATTTAGCCCTGCTTATTATGGAGAAGGCATTGTATTTGTCTCTACTTTAGACCCAAAACAACGTCGAAAAAATGGACAACTTAAAAAAGTAAAAGAAGAGAATGAAGAACTAGATTTGTGGATAAACGACAATTTTATGACCCTTTATTCTGCAACTAAAAACGAAAATGGAGAATTAGCAGAAGTAGACGTATTTTCAAGTAATTTATCCACCAAATACCATGAAGGCCCAGTCACTTTTGACCAATCAGAAGAACGCATATTTTTTAGTAGAAACCAATATTTAAAGGGCAAAAAGCGGACAGATAAAAAAGGCATTATGAAGATGAACATCTACTCGGCAATTAAGTCGGGAGATGATTGGGTGAATGAAAAAGGAATGCCTTGGAATACGGAAGAATACGAAGAGGTACATCCGACTTTAACGGCGGATGGTAAGCGACTATATTTTGCGTCTAATCGTCCTGGAGGTTTAGGCGGAATGGATTTATATTATTCTGATTTCCAAAGTGGAGTATGGAGCGAGCCAATTAATTTAGGAGATACGATTAATACTGCAGGAAACGAAATTTTTCCCTTTATCCACGAAGATGGAACGCTGTATTTTGCTTCCGATGGTTGGGGAGGATTTGGCGGTTTAGATATTTTTTCTGCGGAACAAAGTGACGAAAATAAATGGCAAAAACCTCTTAATATTGGTACACCTTTTAATTCCCCAAAAGATGATTTTGGTTTTATCTTAAATATCACAGGAACAGCAGGCTATTTGTCTTCTGCGAGGGATGGCGGTAATGGAAAAGATGATATTTACAGCTTTAATATGAAGGACAAAAATCAATTGGGCAGCCAACAAATTAAAGCAACGATTTGTGTCTATGAAGACTTGACGGACGAACGATTAGAAGGTGTAGAAATGTTTATCAAAAAAGCAGCAACTGAAGGCGGTAACGATTTGGAAGAGGACTTTACCATGCGTTTAGTCGAAACCGAAATTGATAACGAATATTTATTAAAATTAACCAAAGATTTAACGGAAGTAGGGGCCGAGGAATTACAAAGAATAACCAATCAAAAAGGAGAGATTATTGTTAATTTAGACCAAAATACCAACTATCTTTTTATTGCTAAAAAGAATGGCTATCAAATTGCCAAATATCCATTACAAACCAAATCAAAGAACCTCCAACAGCAAATAGATTTCTGTATGCCTTTGTCTAAAATAAAGTGCATGATTTTAAAAGGAAAAGCAGTTAATGAAAAATACGAAAGTATGATTCCAAATGCCAAAATCACTTTAGTTAATCTTTGTACAGGCGAAGAAGAAACAACTATTTCTGATGCCAACGGCAATTATACGTTCTCTTGCTTGCCTTGTCGGTGCGAGTTCTTATTAATTGGAGAAAAAAACTATTTTAAAACTGCCAATGCCGAGACGAATACCCTGAAAGACGGTTGCGAATTAGGTGGTATCATCACCCAAAATTTAGTTTTTACCCTAGGCGAAGATGAACCAGCAACTAGTAACCAGCAACCAGTAACTAGCCCTCCAACTGGCAACCCGCAACCCATTGACTTAACCGTTGGCAACACCATCGAATTAAAAAATATTTACTATGATTTTGATAAATATTACATCCGTGCAGGTTCGGCAGAATCCTTGGATTGGGTGGTACGCTTAATGCAAAAATATCCATCTTTGGTGCTGGAATTAACCTCACATACTGATGCTAGAGGAACGACAAATTATAATAATTGGTTATCCCGAAAACGAGCAAAATCAGCCGTAAAATACATTACGGATAGAGGTGTTTCTCAATTCAGATTACAAGCCAAAGGTTATGGAGAAACCCAATTGAGGAATCATTGTGAAGATGATGAATATTGCACCGAAGAAGAACATCAGTATAATCGCCGAACAGAAATCAGGGTGTTAGCTTTTGAAAGAAAAGATGTGCAAGTCTATTATTTAGACAATGACCCAGAGAAGATAGATTATGCGCCGTTGAATCGGCAAAGAGAATAATTGTTAAATTGTTATATGGTTTTATTGTTGTCGATTAACCATATAACAATACAGCAATTTAACAATAAAGCAATTTAACAATAAAGATATTTCATTTTTCGAGTCTTATGCAGCAGTCCGAGTTAATTGGATTGCTGCTTTTTTATGCCTTCATTTTACTTATAACAGGCGTATCATCAGTATCAAAAGGAATTTTTTCTTGCCCATGAACAGCTGCCACAAACTCAAAAGCCCGTTCCTCCATCCACCAAACTTGTTCATTAAAATAGCGAATAAAAGCACAATGTCCACCAACGGCAGGCATTTCTAAATATAAATTAGGATTAGTGGAAGCTGTTTCTAAAGGATAGCAATTTTCTGACAAAAAAGTATCGTTTTTAGCAGTAATAATTAAGGTTGGAATAGGAATGTTTGCTAAATGCGGACGGCAACTACTTTCGTCCCAATAAGCTTTGACAGAAGCAAAACCATTAGCAGGAGCAGTAAAATGCGTATCGAAATAAATGAAATTACCCGACATAAAAAAGCCTTGATAACTGCTTAGTGCATCAGGATATTGTCGTTTTTTTCGATTCGCTTTCCAATTTAACGTCAGCATAAACCACTTGACATAATGCCAATTATACCAACGATTCATCCGTTCTTCACTTGCTTGCAAATCCATTGGGGCAGAAAAGGAAACAATCGATTTTATTTGTTTGGGTAATAAAGTACCTTCTTCACCTGCATATTTTAACGCTAAATTTCCACCCAAACTAAACCCAATTAAGACAATCTCTTCGTAGCCATATTTTTCAATAGCATATTCCACTGTTGTTTTGACATCATCATTTGCCCCCATGTGGTAGCCACGAAGCAAGCGATTCGGTTCACCACTACAACCCCGATAATTTAAACCGAGGGCATCCCAACCTTGGTCGTTAAAGTGTTTGATGGACGAACGGGCGTACATACTGTGCGCTTTGCCTTCCAAGCCTGCCAAAACGATGACTAGCTTTTTACTATCTCTTTTTGACCAATCTAAATCCAAAAAATCACCATCTGTTAACTCCAAACGTTCTCGTTGGAATTTAACTTGCGGTATCCACCGCCTAATTAAAGAGGCATAGATAGTGCTAATATGATTATTGCGAAATAGCCACCTTTTGGGTTGGAAACGACTTTGGATGATTGGCAATAGTTGTTTTTTAGCTTTTAGCAAAATTGCTAGTATTACTAAAGCGAAAAGTAGGCATTTTTGTTCTGGAAACTAATTATTTAAATTAAATCATTCAACTCCTCCTCATAATCAAACTGCAAATCTTCGTGCAATTTCGCCATCGCCTTCCGAATCATCCGAATTTGTCCATCATAAATGTTCACCAAAACGGTACTACGCCGCATAGAAGGCGTCATGGTTTTGAGTTTGCGACAGAAGTATAGTATTTACGCCACCAACACAAAAGGCAACTTTGAGTTTTCTGTAGAAATTCCTTTAAA
>JAFMDF010000079.1 GCA_017857395.1 Bacteroidota bacterium
TATTTTGATAATATTTTATTTTATTAACTAATTTTGGGCGAACCTAGCGCTTTAAGCTAAAAAATACTTATTTTACGATTGATTTAGTTGGCTTAATAAATGACTTTAAACGACTTCGTTTTATAATTAAAAGAAAACCCATCATGGCAGATAATGAATATCAAGGACCACCACCAATTAAAAGAGCTAGTAGTATTTATAGTATCGGGAAGAAAGCGCTAATTATTACGATGTTGGCAGTAACTGCTATGATTCTATTAAAATATTATAAGCCAAATATCCCAAACCCACTTGGTGGAGACCCTACCATCACGCATATCCCCAAGGAACTGCATATTAATTACATTCCTGCTGAGTATAATGCAAATGTCGATGAGGAAGATGCTTTGGTAATTTTGTCTAACCCGAACCGATATCGAAGGGATTTTGACCAATTAGTCTACGACTTTAATTTGTCTTTATTAGAGCATGTAGCCAACCGAATGGATTTATCTACGGACATCAAATCAAGATTAGAAAGTGAATATCAAAAACATCACTCTTATTTAAAAGACCTTTATTTTCAGGATTTTATTGCTTTGAAAGATACGACGGATAGTTATCAGCAATTGTGGTATGAAACGGAAAATGCAAATGCGGTAGAAGTCCTAAATGAAGTGGCTTCTAAGTATACTTGCCCAATGATTAATACAGTGGTTACTTCTTTGTTGCAATCTGGTTCTTCTCCTTTGGCAGGTGCGGGCAAATATGTCGAAACACCTTGTGGAGTGGCTTTAAAAGAAGGCTTACAACCGATGATGAAACGCTTGGAAGCCAAGGCAGCTATTGCGGATTTTAGTCGAGCTAAAGGCTTTTTAGAAGAAAAGGTAGAAAAAGCAATATCGGAATTAGCGACGATGGAAGTGCGGGATAAAAAGGGGTTGAACACGGAATTAAAAACCAATGTTTGGGGCGTCAATGTCTCTTCTACGGATATTGAAATCTCTGCGATTAGTATTTTAAAAATAGGGTTTAAATTAAACGATTTATTTGAGATTAGCGTGGATGAAAAAAGGAATGCTGTTACCGTTACGCTTCCTGAACCACAAATTTTATCGCATGAGGTTTATCCTAGAGTAGATAAACTAGAAGTAGGTTGGATGCGAGAAGTTCAAGATGAAGATTTTAATAAAAACTTTAATTTATTGCGCCGAGAATTTAGAACGGATGCGTTGAATAGCGATATTATGTCGAAAGCCAAACAAGAAGCGGTAGAGTTAATGGATTTGATGTTTAGCCCTGTAGTGGCGGGCTTAAATAAGCGATATAAGCTACAAATTCGATTTAAAAAAGTGGCGCAGGAAGTGGATGCAGATTTGTCTAGTCTTAATTGATGAAATAGACAGTAGGCAGTAAACAGTACAGGCTACTGCCTACTAAAAATCACCCTCTTGCCGCTTTAATCCGAGCTACAAATTTCCTAGCAGTACCTGGATTAACAGGTTGGATTTCATAATTTTCTCCATCTTTCATTTTAATAATAGTCTCTTTTTTCTTCAAACCAGTCACTGCATCATTATACCTTGTATTATTAGAAACAGTACTCATAATCCCTCCTTTATAGCTAAAATAATAGAAATATTCACTGGGTGATTTAATATAGATATAGCAGCGATCATCTCCTTTACTAGGCATTCTAAACTCTACGTAACAAGTTAAGGTTTTATTAACTGGATCCGCACCAATTGCCCCTAAACCAATTTTATCTTTTCTAGAAATAAAAGATTGATAATCAGGATCCCATTTCATTGGTAAATCACTAAAAAAGAAGGTATGATGCTTGTATTTTTTTGGAAAAAACAACGTCCTATTTTTCATAATATTTGTTGTTTCCGTTAATTCTGTAGGATTGCTAATAAACTCCGACAAACCTTTAGTATAAAAGTCTTCCTTACTAGCATAAGCAATATCTGGTGCATCAAAACTACTAGAGATAATGTCCGAAGCCATAATTCTTAAAAGTGCCTCTGGAATAATAATATCAACTCCAGCCATTAAATCCACTAAGACTGGTGCATCAAAAGTAGTAGAATCTTGCTCATTAGGAAAAGAAGTCTCTATATTCCCTGCTGCTTTTACACTCATATATTTTAAACCATCTCCAATATTTATGGGCCCTTCCCCCTTTAGTTTTCCTGTTTTATTGGAGAAGGTCAACTTTGTTCCTTTAATATTATTCCCAATCACTTTGGTTGAGTCACCAAAGACAAATTCTTCCTTTTTTTCATCATAATTAAAAACGCCAGTAACAGGTAAAATAGGTCTATCTTTTCTGAAAAATAAAGGCATCATCGTTCTACCATAAATTCGAGTATTCTCTTTGCTCAAGTAAAAACCTGTTCTCAACTGCTCCCCTTCGTAATTCTTCGGTACATCATAAGCGATGGTCAAATCATTTTTGTCTGCTTCGCTATTAATTGTAAACCATTGTGGATCAGGCATTAAAGGTGCATCAAATTTAGCGAATCCATCAAATTTCAAATTTCTAGAAGAAGCAAAAAGAGCAATATCTCCTCTAAATTGAGTTTTATTATCAATATAAAAATCGTCTTCTGGCTTAATCGTTCCTTTAGCTCTTGTTTCTGTCTTTTTATCGCTCCTTTTTCCCTTACCTATCCGAGACCCAGAAATATTTTCAAAATAGATTTCCTGTTTTCTATCACCAATATTATATTCATAATATCCATTTGCACTATATTCTTTTCTTCCATCAATGTTTATCGTAACTTTATTGATAACGTGGTTTTTATTTAAGGTATCTGCCACAATTCTCGCATTGGTTAGTTCTTCCATTTTACCACCAGCTAAAATATTAATATCACCAGTTTCAGGATAAATAAAAGCATCAGCTGACCGAATTTGTTCCACACCACCTATTTCTAATTGACTAGTTTTTAAATCGTATCGAGCAGTCTTTCCAAGAAATCTTAATGAATCCTTACTAGCATGAGTGGAGGTGAAACTAGCTAGTTTATCTTCTTTTGCTTTAAAAATGATGACCTGTCCATCCATATCCCATTCAAATTCATCCATAGTTGTGACGTACTCATTATATGGAAGGAAAGTCTCTCCAATCTCCGAATTTGATTTAAATTTGGCATATTGTTGGTCAAAATCGGCAAAGCCATTCAAATTAGACGTTTCAAGAACTAACGCATCAGATTCTAAAGCTTTTATTTTGACATTCATCGTATCTGACCGAGCAGAAAAGGCGCCAAAAGAAAAATCTTTTGAATACATACTTGCTTTCGCCCAATTCAGTAAACCACTACCTTTAAGCCCGTCAGGCGTCAATAAGCCCAAACCAGTAAATTTATAATCGCCCTCTTTATACAAATCAAATGGTTCTTTTTTCGTACGTATTTCCATACTATCAGCATAAGGTTTCCAATTAATAGTAACATCTAGCCCTACTGCTTGAGGTATAGCTTTATTTCTATCTTCCGCCAAATCAAATCGTTCCGCTGTAGCTGTCATTTCTTTTGGTCGAAACAAAATATCTTCTGAATTAACAACTGCCCCTAAATAAGTAAGCGTGCCTTCTCCTTTAAATCCTTCGTTACTCAAATCTAATGCGCCTTTATAATTACCTATGCCCTTATAAGTTGGATATCCTGTTTCTGGGGTATTGGTTAAAAAACCGAGAGATTGATCTTCTTTCAATACTAAAGTTTCTTCAAAATCAGGAAAAATATCAGCCGAATACATTTTACCTTTAAAATGCAAATCATCCTTAGTAAAATTATCTAAGCTATTAAAACTAAAAGGGGCTAATTTAAAATAAAAGGAATCCCTGGTGTATAAACTATCTCTATCATAAAATACATAAGAATCTCCCTTACTTTGGAAAGATGGGAAAATAGGAATATCCTCCTTTCCTGATTTATTAGAGGGTGCATCAATCAATAAAATACCTGTCAAATATTCAATTTCACTATCAATCGCTTTAGCAATAGCATTACCTTTCTCATCCGCATCGCCAGTTGGTACAAATAAATTAAAATAGCGAACGGAATCTAGTTTTACATTAAATTTATCGTAATTAAAACTAAAATCTTTCCCCTGAAAAACCCCATAAGCTGCAAATAATCGCCCATCAAATTCCATATCTCGATTCTTCTTTAAAAGCATCGCTTTACCATTAGGAATTGCCCCTACTTTTTGTTTTTCACTTAATTCTATATTTTTTACACCATTCATCACCATATCATTACTATTCAAGTCAATTATAGCATTAGCACTATTTGATTGAGAAACAATTTTTAGGTAATCAAAATCCACTTTTTGTCGACTAGCATCGGCATAATGAAATACTTTATCCTTTACTTCAATCATTTCTAGGTCTTTGTCATAATTAACAAAACCTTTCGAAACCATATCATAAAGTAAAGATTCGATACTTTTTACATTAAACCTTGGGTTGAGTCTTTGAGCATAAGCACTGGCATCTAAGATATTAGACCCCTCCATATCTGCAAAAATTTTCAAGGTAGAAATGGGATTTTGAGAACCAATACTCTGCATCCTACGATAAACATTTGGTGAAAAATATTTTAAAGACTCAAAAGCAATCTGTTCATCGGCACTTTTACCAACAGCTATCGCTTGCCCGCCTACCGTAACGGAGTCTTGGTCAATATGCCAAGTCAATTTATCAGAATCCATATTTAACTGGTGGAAAGAGGTGAAAAATGGATTTCTATCACTTCCTCTTTCTCCTCTCGTAAAGGAAACCACTCGATTGATAATATCAAAGCGTAAATTTACGGATGGATGGACAATGGAATCCTGTCCGGAAAAAAGCCCAACTTCAACTCCTGCGCCTGTAATTAGTTCTCCTTTCTTGATGGTGAAATTCTCTGAGCTAGCTCTAAAAATTAATTCTTCTTTTTCATTATATAAAAGAATCTTAGCTGGAGATTCTTTACTGCCACTTCCTAAAACAGAAGTTCCCTGCAAGTTAAATTTCCCAATATATTTAATACCTGGACCAAGGTTATCAATCTCTAATACATCTTTATCGGAATTAAATCGTGGGAAGGAATTAATTTGTCCAGATGCTACTAATTTATCTTGAAACTTGCCTTTGATAGAATCTGTCTGAAAAAAAGTTGGATAATACAAGACCGCTTCCTCAATTTGATAGGCCGTTTTTTTAATTTCAATTTGATAAGTACCCAAATTACAGTAATGGTCTCTTGCTAAGCCATGTCTTTCCCAACTAACTAAGCCTCTAGTTCCTTTCCAAAGATTGTCCAATGGATAAAAGATACCGCTAGTTTCTTCGATTAGCATAGAATCTTTTTTTCTCGAAGCCAATAAATCTAAATCGTTAATAACTATTTTTGGAACACGGTCTTCATAAGTTAAATTAAAAGAATCGGCTAGAATGAACCACGAAATACCACCGCTGGTAGAATATTTCAATGCATTATGTTCAAAAAGTTGCGTCGAAAAAGCCAGATAATCTTTAATTGGTTTTAATCGCCTTCTTTCTATATCATCAAATAGCCCATGTAAAACCTTATGCCAATCCATAAATCGTTGCGGGGCATTCTGTACTTTCTTAATATGCGTCAAACTGATTAAATAATCACTAAAATAAGGACTAGCCGTCATTTTTAAGGCTAGCATTCTATTACAAGTACTCATTATGGTATCTTGTTCCGTTACGGTAAAATTTCCGCCTTTAAAACGTTTTCCAAATTCAGAAAATATATCATCCATTACCTTCCGTTTACTCGACGTCATGTAATCTTTTAATTCTCCAAAAAATTGATTCTGATTCTCAGAAAAGGATTCTAAACGTTGTGCGTCAATTTGTTGTACAAAGCCAAAAATCAACAAAGAGAAAAGTAATACCTTTTTAACCATATTGCTATAATTAGAATGCTAGTAAAAGTGAAATAATGACGGTCGAATATTAGGGGTGTAAGAAAGGAGCAAACGAGTAGCGGAAGAAAAGATTAAATAGGAAGTAGTGTAGTTAAACACTACAAAAATTATTTTCCTAAAATGGGTAAGGTAGAAAATGAGTAGTAAACTTAATTTTAAAATACTACTATCAGTAATCGGGTAATTCAAAGATAGTTATTGGAGGTTATTATTGAATGCTAAAGAACTAGCACTACTTATTTTACCCCGTTTTTACTCATTTTTTACCTAATTGCATACAGACCCATTCTCCTTTATCCACTACTTTTTTAATAACAAAACCTATTTTCTCAACGGTGCTTGTCATTAAAGCGATATCCGATTTCAAAAAGCCAGATATCAATACTTGACCCGTTTCTTTTATTTTTAGAAATAACGAAGGAAGGGAATTTAAAATTACATTTCGATTAATGTTTGCTAGAATAATGTCAAATTCATCATCGTTTACAACGGAAAGTTCACCAAGACGGGGTTCTATCTGCTCAATATTATTTTTTTTGCAATTTTCTATGGTGTTTTCATAGGAAAGTGGATCATAATCAATGGCTAAAATAGAATTTGCACCCATTTTTGCCGCTAATATGGCTAGAATTCCAGTACCACAACCATAATCAAATACCTTTTTATCTTGAAAATTAAGATCTTGCATAATTTCCATCATAGATAAGGTCGTCTCATGATGTCCAGTACCAAAAGCCATTTTGGGGTTTATAGTAATTTCGTGGGTGACATTAGGGAAATTAGGGTGGAAATCAGCACGAATCCCACAAAAATCATTAATTTGTATAGGTTGGAAATTAGATTCCCATACCGCATTCCAATTCTGATTAGGAATTAACTTTACTTTATAAGAAAAATCAAATTGGTCAGCTAGACTTTTAATAACCGCCTCCTCATATTGATGCTCCTCAATAAAGGTTTTAAAACCAAAATCGTTTTCCTCAAATCCATTATAATTAGACTGGCTCAAAATAGCGATAATAATGTCTCGCATCTCAGCACTAGAAGTAATACTTATCTTATAATAATTCATAGAATAATGGAGGTCTTGAATTTTTCAAAATGATTTTCATCTATAATATAACTACTGCTTCAAATTTCGAGCCGCAAAAGTACGGAATCAGTTTAGAAATGACAATGGGCAACCTTTATTAGAGGAGATAGAATATAGTTATTTTTTATAAATCATTCTCGCATTCTAATCGGATTTAATAAATATTCATTTCTTTAATTTAACAGTTTTGGCAAGAACCTTGCTATTAGCAATATATGTACAGATGTACTTTTTTTAAGCTTCTCCCAAACCGATTCCTATAAAATAGAATATTAGTCGCACCCCTTTAAAATTTACCCCAGGTAAGTATTCAATTTAAATGCTCTTTTTATTTTGCATCTAACACGGTAGTGTCTGAATGTCTATAAATGAAATTCTAGTTGAATAATTTTGATAGTTTCAATATAAACTTCTTAAAACGTAAACGATACTATCAAAATCCCCTCCTGGTTACATCCTCCTTCATAACAAAACAACCAGTTCTAATTAAACAAAGGCAATATTGTTAAAATTCTAAAAGAGTGTAATGAGACAAACTCTATTATTCTTTTTATTTGCGATAGCTATTTTTCAATTAAAGGCCCAGGATCATCAAAGCAACAAGCTTTGGCAGGAGCAGTCATTACATGAACTGACATCTGGAACTTTAGAGAAAAATGGATTATCTGTAAATAAATTTATGTTGTTCCAATTTAATGAACAACAACTTGTGCAACCACTAAATGCTTTAAAAGCATCGGCGAGAAATAGTTCATCTAGAACAGTCCTCCCCTTTCCTACAGCAGAAGGTTATCTACAGCGTTTTAGTATAAAACCTGCGAACACCTTGCATCCTGACTTAGTAAAAAAGTTTCCTAATATTCAAGCTTTTGAAGGAGTAGGCCTTGATGATCCTACGGCAACGATTCGCTTTGAAATTACACCTGCTGGTCTTTCAGGAATGATTTGGTCAACGAAGCATGGTACCCAAGTTATACAAGCTTTACAAACAGATAACGATATTAATCAATATATTGTTTTTTATAAAAAATCAGCTAGTCGAAGTCATAAAAATAATTTTGCTTGTCATACCGATCATATTGACCAAGCAGAAGTGATTGCACATGAGGTGGGGCAATCAAGAAATAATGATGGTTTCCTTAGAACCTATCGTTTGGCCTTAGCCGTAACTGGAGAATATACCGCTTTATACGGTGGCACAAAGGCTAGTGCGATGGCAGCAATAACCACCACTATCAATAGAGTCAATGGTATCCTCAAAAGAGATGTTGCGGTAGAATTACAATTAATTGCTAATAACGATGAAATTGTATTTACCAATGCAGCTACAGATGGTTATACCAATAATGATAGTGGGAAGATGTTAGATGAAAACCAATTGAACATTGACAATATTATTGGGAATAATAACTATGATATAGGGCATGTCTTTTCAACTGGAAATGGAGGCGTCGCTTATTTAGGGTCTGTTTGTGCCAGCAGTATTAAAGCTGGAGGAGTCACGGGGTCTCAATTACCACAGGGCGATGCATTTGATGTAGATTATGTTACGCATGAAATTGGGCACCAACTAGGGGCAAATCATACACAAAATAACGATTGTAGTAGCACTTTTGCTACTTCTGTCGAACCAGGAAGTGGTTCAACAATTATGGGATATGCGGGTATTTGTTTTCCTAATGTCCAGAGTAATAGTGACGATTATTTCCACACTATAAGTATTGACCAAATAAGAGGGTTTGCTATAGGAACTGCTGATGTTTGTGCGATTAAAACACCACTTAATAATGCTGCGCCTACCGTTAATGCAGGAGCAGATTATACTATTCCACATTCTACGCCATTTGAATTAGAAGGAACAGCAATTGACGGTAATGGTGATGCATTAACTTATGCTTGGGAACAAATGGACAATACCCCTGCGTCAATGCCGCCACTAGCGACTTCAGATAAAGGGCCTGCTTTTCGTTCATTTCCACCTGTAAATAGTCCTATCCGACAATTCCCAGCAAAAGGAACTACTAAAAACCATACGCCTAGCACTTGGGAGGTTTTACCTTCGGTAGGGAGAGATATGAAGTTTCGACTTACGGTCAGAGATAATTTTAGTGGGGGTGGAAATACCGTAAATGATGATATGGTTTTAACCATAGCGGACAACGCAGGGGCATTTAAACTAAATAGTCCTAATGGAGGGGAGGTCTTGGCTGCTGGTATTCCACACACTATTACATGGGATGTTGCAGGGTCTAATCAAGCACCTGTAAATTGTACCGCAGTTGATATTTTTCTATCTGTAGATGGAGGCGAAACTTATCCTATTGTTTTGGCAGAAAATGTGGATAATGATGGGATAGCAGAAATATCTTTTCAAAATAGTATGGTTACCAGCAATGCAAGAATTAAAATTAAAGGACATAATAATGTGTTTTTTGATGTCTCTAATAGTAATTTTCAAATCGACCAATCACAAGCTGGTTTTAATATTGCTCTTTCTGCCCCAAATTTAGTTGTTTGTCAAGGAACAGCAATAGAGATAGCTATTAATGTTATTGGTTTAGAAGGGTTTACTGGACTAGTCAATCTAACTGCAAATTTACCAGCAGCCTTAGCCAACCACACTTTAGCTGCAAGTAATGTAAATACAGGAAATAATACAAGTCTTACTATAAATACCAGTAATACTACCTCCCCTGATACTTATCCGATTACAATTACAGGTATCAATGGAGACTTAACGATTAGTAGAACAATTGATATCACTATTGCGGCACAAATACCTGAATCAATTACCCTAATAACTCCTGCCAATCAAGTACAAGAGATACCAACTATGCCAGATTTTAGCTGGAGTACAGGAGGAGCAGCTACGAATTATACTTTTGAATTATCGACCGATGCCAATTTTTCAATACTTAGCTATTCAGAACAAAATCTAGCAGTTACTAATTATACTTTACCGCTAAATTTAGAAAATGGGCAGACTTATTATTGGCGAGTAAAAACGACCAATCAATGCGGTAGTAATAATAATGCAACGGTACGTAGTTTTACGGTAACTAACAATCTTTGTCAACAATACAATAATGCTAACGAATTAATCATATCGGATGGGTTACCAAGCATGACAACCTCTGAAATTATTATCCAGGAAAGCGGTTTGGTTAATGAAATAACGGTGAGTGTGGATATTGCCCATTCATGGATTGGAGATTTAACCTTAACTTTAGAAAGTCCGACAGGAAAAAAAGCCGTTATTTTAAGAGAAATCTGTGGGAATGAAGACCAAATTCAACTTATTTTTTCTAATAATGGTAGTGGGACTATTCCTTGTTCGCCGCCCGTTAGTCAAAACATCTTTGCACCAGTAGAGCCTTTTGATATTTTCAATGGAGAAGAAATTAATGGAACTTGGAAACTTTTCGTAGCAGATGGAGTGGAATTAGATGGCGGAACTTTAAAAAGTTGGAGTTTAGAAGTCTGTAGACAAGTGGAAAATAATGAACCATTGAATGTATTAATTAGTAATACTACCAATCCAACTTGTAATGGCGCTAATACAGGAAGTATTCAAGCATCTGTAGTTGGTGGTTCGCCCAATTATACAATTTTATGGAGTAATGGTGCTAATCAATTAACACTCAATAACTTGAATGCGGGAACTTATCAAGTAACCGTAACGGATGGTAATGGAGTAAGTGCTTCTGCTTCAGCAATATTAGGAGAACCAACCGCTATAGCTATTGAAGATATAGTTCAAGATGCTGCTTGTAATGACATGAATAATGGTAGCATTCAAGTTTTTCCAAGTGGAGGAACCCCTACTTATAGCTATCAGTGGGCTAATGGCGTGAGGCAAGCTAGTAATTTAAACTTGCCAAATGGTGATTACAGTTTAACCGTAACAGATGGCAATGGTTGTACCGCTAGTAAAAATTATACCGTACTTGAACCAACTCAAATAGAATTATCTTTTAGCAGTAATAATGCATTAAACGGTCAAAATGGTAGTGTGGATTTAACGGTATCCGGAGGAACAGGTGATTATGAATATGTATGGTCAAGTGGGGCAACGACTCGAGATGTAGATGGTTTAGCACCTGGTAATTTTACAGTTACGGTTACCGATGCGAACGATTGTGCAGCAACAGGAGAAGTTACCGTCATCACAGAAAATACTGGTCAAGAATGTTATAGCGTCACTATTAACATTACCTTAGATAATTATGGCACAGAAAACCGTTGGGAACTAAAAGATGGCAATGGGCAACTAGTTCAAGAAGTGGGCCCTTTCAATAATTTTGAAAACGGTTCCGTTCAAGCCACTACATTGTGTTTACCTCCAGGTTGTTATGATTTTACTATTTTTGATTTATGGGGAGACGGTATGTGTTGTGCTTATGGCCAAGGGGGCTACGAAGTTATTGAAGATGCTACAGGAAAAGTGATTGCCAGTGGTGGAAGTTTTAATAAACAAGAATCAAAGTCTATTTGTTTGCCTGCCCAAGTAACAGGTTTACCCTTCATTAATTACTGTGGTGCGAATGGTAGAAATACGCAGTATGAATGGATAGAAACGGTAGAAATAGCAGGACAGATTTTTAATTCTGGTGATAATGAAGGATATGGAGATTTTTCTGAAACCATTATTGATGCAGACATTGGAGGTACTTTAAACTTGGCCTTTACACCAGGTTTTGGTTTCTTTGAATACCACGAAAATTGGCAAATTTGGATTGATTTTAATAAAGATGGTGATTTTGATGATGAAGGAGAAGCCGTTTTCTTAGCTTCTGGAAATGATAGATTGGAAGGCAGCATTGGTATTCCTTTGGATGCTGCAACGGGAAGAGTTCGTCTGCGAATTGCTATGAAGTGGGGAGAATTGGTGGGGCCATGTGAATCTTTTAGTTGGGGAGAAGTAGAAGATTATACCCTAAGACTGCAAGGTGCAGCAATAGCAGGTGAAAGAAAAGAGGAGACGGTATTTCATACAGGCAAGCCAGCTATTTATACCACTCAAAAGAGAACCAATAAGATTGATTTACAACTATTCCCTAATCCAAGTACCGATTATCTTCATTTAGAATGGGCAGATAATCAGGAAAGAGTGCTTGATTTATCTATCTATAATAGTTTGGGACAGTTGCAAAATTATCAACAGTTAGCCACGCAGGAAGGGGCAAATAAAGCAAGAATTGACTTAACACAATTTTCAGAAGGCCTTTATCTATTACATTTACGTAATAAAGATAGAGTGATTACAAAAGAATTTGTCGTTATCAAGTAATAAGACTTCAAAATAAATACCAATAAAAAGAGAGCGGTTTAATTACTTCCTCTTTTATAGGGCAATTGTCAATGACAATCGCCCTATTTTTATGTCTTTTTTTTAAATCCATTTCCAACCAAAATCTATTACCTTTGTTGAATAAAAGTTCTTTCTTCTAGCATTTTTTGACAGAAACTAAAATTTTGAATAACAAGGTCAAATCCACCATCCAGAATTTACCCCTTTTAGTAAAATACTTGCTAATCTTAGGGGTCGTCGCTTTTATTAGTCTATTATTTCCTAATAATATCAAGTTTAAGTATGAATTTCAAGAAGGGCAATCTTGGCGCTATGACGATTTAGTAGCCCCTTTTGATTTCGCTATCCGAAAAACGGATACAGAAATCCAAGCTGCTATTGACCAAATCAATACGGAATTTTCTCCTTATTATGAAATGGACTTAAAGGTTGCTAAGCAAGAAAAAGCTCGTTTTTTGACTGCATTCGACGAACAAGTTGCCGAACAACAAACAGGTAGTCAATTTATAGAAGTATTGAACCAACCAGCTAAATACAAAGAATATGGCCTAAAATTATTAGACCGTTATTTTAATCAAGGCATTATTCCAGACAATCATCCTTACGAAGCAAAAGAGGTAGATTTTGTTATTAATATTATTAAAGGGAATACAGAATATCGACAAACGCTGCAAAACATTCGTAATAAAAAAGCAGTCTTGGATTTGATGGGGGATTCCCTACCTTACGCACCTTTAAAAGAGCCAGAATTTATTTTTCCGCTGATTGAAAATGCTTTCCAGCCCAACTTATTTTACAGCGATGCCTTAACCAATCGGTATAAAACAGAACAAATTAATAGCCTATCAACCACCCAAGGCAGGGTTAAAAAAGGTGATTTAATCATTCCTAGAGATGGTATTGTTACCCAAAAAAATTATCAAACTTTACTCTCTTATAAAAATCAATATGAAATTCAGGTAGGTCAAAATAAGACGCATTTAGCGGTCTTTGCTGGCTATTTTTTACTAACGAGTTTAATTATTGGTGTCTTCCTACTATACCTTCGCTTAGAAGCTTGGGAAGTCATGGAAAAATTTAATAGTTTATTATTCATATTGATGTGGATAATGCTCTACAGTTATTTGGTTTATCTCATAGAATCTTTTGAAGACATTAATACTTGGTTGATTCCTTTTTGTATTGTGCCAATTGTTATTAAAAGTTTTTATAACGACCGAATTGCTTTATTTATTCATATCACTATTGTGTTGATAGCCAGCTTTTTATCTTCTTTAGGTTATGAATTTACTTTTTTACAAATATTAACAGGAATAGTAGCCGTATTAACTAGTAAAGAAACAAAATGGTCTACTTTTTTTCTATCTATCTTTTACATTTTAGTTACACTTGGATTGGGGTATTTAGGACTTTCCCTCATCAAAGAAGGGAATCTTTCTAGTATTGATTGGAGTAATTATGCCTATTTATTTACGAGTGTTGTCTTAACACTTTTGGCCTATCCATTGATTCCTTTATTAGAGCGAGTTTTTGGTTTTACTTCTTCTATTCGATTGTTAGAATTATCGGATTTAAATCGACCTTTACTCAAAAAATTATCTTTAGAAGCACCTGGTACTTTACAACATTCTTTGCAAGTTGCCAATTTAGCAGAGGCAGCAGCTATGGAGATTGGCGCTAATCAGTTATTAGTAAAAGTGGCAGCACTTTACCACGATATTGGTAAAACTTTACAGCCGCTTTCTTATATCGAAAATCAAAATGGACAAAATCCACACGATAATTTCACAGAATTGGAAAGCGCCAAAATTATTATTGACCATGTAAGGGAAGGGGTTCTTTTAGCCAAAAAATATAGATTACCTACCATTCTAATTGATTTTATCACAACCCACCACGGAACGACCAAAGTCGAGTATTTTTATAGAAATTTCCTAAAAAACCATCCTAATGAAACCGCTAATATTGCGGACTTTAGTTACCCCGGCCCAAAACCAAGCACCAAAGAACAAACTATTTTAATGTTAGCGGATTCTATTGAAGCGGCTAGTAAAAGTTTAAAAAATCCCAATTATGAAGAAATTTGTGATTTGGTGGATAAGTTAATTGACTATAAAATAAAAAATGAACAGCTCACTCAATCTGAGCTAAGTTTTGAAGAGTTAGAAAAATGTAGAGCTGTTTTCAAGCAATTATTAAAGAGTATTTTGCATGTTCGGATTGAGTATCCGGAGGAGGAAGGCAATAAGCAAATTTAAGTTATCTCCCTGCTCATTATTTATTGTTTACTGCCCACGGCATACGCATCTTCTTTCCGTTCAATTGGTAAATGAATTAAAAACTCTGTTCCTTTTCCAAGCGTACTAGTTACTGCTATCTTTCCTTTATGTTGTTCGATAATACCGTAAGAAATAGATAAACCTAGACCTGTCCCTTCTCCTACATCTTTGGTCGTGAAAAAAGGTTCGAATAAACGATTTTGGGTGGCTTTACTCATTCCACTACCATTATCTTTAATACTAATTTGCACCTCATTGCCTATTTTTTTGGTCTTGATTCTTATGATGCCTTGATGGGGTACGCCATTTGATTTGGCATTAATAGCTTGAATAGAATTATTAATAATGTTTAGAAAGACTTGATTAAGCCGAGAAATTTGGCACTTTATACTCGGTAAATTCCCATAATGTTTTTCAATGGTTATATGTCCATTGAATTGACTATTTAAAATAGTTATAGTGGAATCTAAACCTTCGTGAATATCTGCCTTAGAAAAATTATCGGTGGAATTACGAGAGAAAATTCTTAGACTACTGACAATATTGACCGTTCGTTCTGTTCCTCGTTCAATACCTGCTAATAACTCACTTATTTCTTCTTCTAATAAGTCAAAATCTAATTGCTGACCTAACCGAATCAATTCATTCGTTAATTTGCTTGGATTGGTGGATTTCTCTAATTCTTTGACCTTTTTTAAGACATTTTGCATGTCCTGAAAATCCATCTTTAAGGCTTGAACATTAGAGGAAATAAAATTGATAGGGTTATTGATTTCATGTGCAATTCCGGCAGTTAATTGACCTAAAGAGGCCATCTTTTCTGAAACGACCAATTGTTGTTGGGTTTCTTTTAAGGTTTTTACCGTACTAGCTAATTCGTCATTCTTATTTTCTAATTCTTCTTGTTGCTGTTCTAATTCTTGTGTTTTATTTTCTAGTTGTTCGGTTCTTTCTTTGACCATTTTTTCCAAAGTTTCACTTCGTTGTCTTAACGACCGAACTCGATTCAGGTAAATTAAATAACTTAAGCCGATTGTTCCTAGGATTAGCATTGCTTTAAAATACCAAGTCTGTACAAAAGTTGGCTGAATAATCACCTTAATAGAAATGCCTTCTTCATTCCATCTTTCATCATTATTTGCTGCTTTTACTCTAAAAGTGTAACTACCTGGCGGAATATTATTATATAAGGCTATATTTTGATTGTCTGAATAAATCCAAGTGTCATCTTTATTCTCTAGTTTATAAGCATAAGCGTTCTTTTTTGATTGCGTATAATTTAAGGCAGCAAATTTGAAGGAGAAAGATTTGTTATTATCTTCTGGAAATAAGATGACTTTATCGGCCACACTAATATGTTGTTCTAATTGCCCATTTGCGCTCATTGGGACAGATTTATAATCAATGCTAAAATCTGTTAATACGATATTTGGCGGTTTCAGATTAATGGGTAATTCTTCGGGGAGGAAAATATTTAACCCATCTGAACCTCCAAAAAATAATTCCCCTTTCCAATTTTTATAACTGGCATTTGGATTGAATTCACCATCTTGTAAACCGTCCTTATTGGTGAAATTTTTTATCATTCCTTTTTCTGGATTGAATCTGGTTAATCCCGTATTGGTACTCAACCACAGATTACCTTTGCGGTCGCCCCGAATAGCATAAATCGTATTGTCAGGTAGATTATTATTTCTGGTGAAAGACTCAAAAGTGATTTTGCCTGCTTTTTCGGTCATTTTATTTAAGCCTTCTGGTGTACCTAACCATAAATTGCCTTTAACATCTTCAAAAAGACAATGGATAGTATTGCTGCTAAGACTATTAGAATTTCCTTCTTCATTTAGGTAATTGGAAAATTGCTTAGTTTTAGGATTATAACGAACAAGTCCTTTTTCTGTTCCTAGCCAAAGCCGTCCTTTTTTATCTAGTAATAAACAATGAATACTATTGCTTTGCTCACTTTTAGGGTTATAAAATTGCTTAAAAGTACCCTCTTTTCGATTCATTAAGTTTAATCCACTATCCGTACCTACCCAGAAATTGCCTTCATTGTCTTCTAACATGGCTCGTATAAAATTACTAGATAGGGTATGCTGCTTTTCTTTTTTTTGTCGATATTGAATAAAGGAAGGAGCTAATATTTCTGCAAATGGGAGGTGGTTTAAACCTTCATCTGTTCCTACCCAAATATCTAAATTTTTGTCTTGATAGATAGCGTAAATATGATTGCCTGTTAAAGTAGCAGGTTCATTAGGGGTATGAAAAAAATAGTCAATATTAATACGTTCTGCGTCTATTCGATTTAAACCATCTGCTGTTCCGACCCACACACTTCCTACATGGTCTTGCATAATGCTCCAAACATCCTTATTCGTTAGGTTATTATCAGCGATTTGATTACTTTGATAATGGGTGAATTTTTGAATGCCTTTATCAATTTTATTAACGCCACTATCTTTACTGCCAATCCAAATTAATCCTGCTTTATCCTTGTATAAGGATTGTAGAAAATTATCGTTGATACTATAAGCATTCAATGGTTGTACTTGGTAGGCAGCAAATTGAGGCGCTGTGCTATCAAAATTTTCTAAATTTAAAACATTGAGCCCACCGCCTTCTGTTGCTAATAATAGATTTCCTTCATTATCCTCCTCAATAGCTGTAATAGTGGAAGTATTGATGCTACTCTTATTTTGATTGTTTTCTCGGAATACTTGATGATTTCCAGTATTTCTATCAAATAATATTAAACCATAATCATCTGTACCTAGCCAAAAATTTCCTTGGCTATCCTCAAATATATCCCATATAGTTACATTTAAGAAATTACTATCTGCTTCTTCCTGATTATACAGTACACTTGTAAATTGTTGATTTTTTTGATCATATTTCTGCAAACCATCTAATCCAAAATAGCCTATCCACAAATTTTTATGACTATCTTCATATAAACACCTAACATTATTACTGCTCATTCCTTTGGAAGGGCTATCTTCTTTATGGAAACTTTCAAATCGATTCGTTTGAATATCATATTTACAAAGCCCTCCTTTAGTGGCTATCCATAAATTACCAGCGGAATCTTCTAATAAATCGTGAATGTGATTATGAGGTAAGCTATTTAGATTATTTTCTAAATGAACAAATCGTTGAAAATTATTACTAGTTCTTTTGAAAAGGTTGAGGCCATCTGGAGTGCCAATCCATAAATTACCCTTACTATCTTCAAATAGGGTAGTGATATTACTGCTCGTTAAACTACTTGAATCTTGAGGATTAAAATGGAAAGAATTGAATTGGAGTCCATCAAATTGATTGAGCCCATTAATGGTACCAAACCACATGAAGCCTAGTTCATCCTGTTGAATACATTTCACAGTTGATTGAGATAGTCCTTCATCTGCAGTATAATGCTCAAACTTGATAGTACTGATTTGAGCAAATATACTAGAACTAAATCCAAAAAGTAATACGGTAATAATAGGTTTAAAGAACCTCATTAAATGTTTAGCCTTATTTTTAAATTGCATGTACAGGTAAGCAGTGGAAACAGATGTGTAGTCAGAGAAAAGTAAATAAAGTCTCCATAATTTTGAATGTGCTTTATTGAAAACCTACTATTTAGGTCATTCTCTAAAAAATAAACATTAATTATCACGATGTTTAAAAAATTGATTGTTAACCAACTATTTTATAGGATAATGTCTATTCGGTGTAACTGCTGTAAATATACTAAAATCCGTAAATAACGGATACCTGTTAAGCAATAAATTACCCTGCAAGATCATATTTTTTTTTATTAAATAAAATTTTAAGACCCTCACTCACTACTTATTTTTCCCAATTCACTACAGATTAGGCGTTTTGATGGTGATTAAGTTGGATTCTTATAATTTAAATGATACGCATTCAATAGCGGATAAAGCATTCTAAGTCTTTATTTTAATACAAGACCTTAGTATTGCAAGTTGAAGTTGAAGTTGAAGTTGAAGTTCCTATACATTAAGCTCTTCCCATAATAAGACCACCAAACTCTGGCATAGCATTAGCTATATTTTATATGTAAGTTCCATTTGAGTTTTATTTATTATCTTTGATTGTGGACTTTTATACCCAGAGGTATTAGCTTCACCCCTTTTATCAACTTTAAAAATAATAAACCCCATGAGATTACAATTAACGCTATGTATGTTGTTTATGGCCTTCCATTTTTCTTTAGTTGCTCAAAAAGCACCTGATTTTATGGTCGTTACCACAGATAATAAAACAATCAGCTTATATGATGACTTTTTGAATAAAGGTCAAGCGGTTGTAATTGAACTCTTTTTTGTGGATTGTCCGCCCTGTAGAACTTTCGCTCCTTTTATGTCTACGCTTCATAAAAAGATGGTAGCGGAAGAAGTAGCAGTCGATTTTATTAGCTTATCGGTGATGTCAAATGATAATGATGAGACAGTCAATGAATTCAAATCTATGTTTGAGCACGATTGGCATTTTGCGCATTCGGGCGGAAGTAGTTTTGGTGCGGCAGAACCTTATAAAGATGGTACTTATGGTACTTATTTTGGCACCCCGACTATTATTGTTATCGCTCCTGATGGTACGGTCAATTATATCAAAAGAATTTTTGGAAATAATAGTGCCTACGTTGATAGCATTGAGGCTGCCATTATGGATGCGCAAATTGCTATGAACGATACCGCACCTGCTACTGCAATTGTATCTGGTGGAATCAGTACTATTTCAGGAAGTGGATTAGGGGGTGTTTCGGTTAAGTTTACAGGTGCTGTAGACACAACCATTATTTCAGATAATGATGGGAATTTTCAAACGGGTAGCTTATTAGCTGATGAAAATTATACGGTTTCTTTAGAAAAAGACACCGATGCGGTCAATGGGGTAACGACCTTGGATATTGTCCTTGTTTCTAAGCATATATTGGGAATTGATACTTTTACAACTACTTACCAGCATATTGCAGGAGATGTTAATCGTTCTGGGACAGTGACTACTTTTGATATCATACAAATGCGGCAGTTAATTTTAGGCATCAATGATAGTTTTGCTAATTCACCTGCTTGGGTTTTTGACCCTTCAGAGATTGCTATATCTTCGTTAAGTGAATTGGGGAGTCTATCCTTTACAGGAATCAAAATTGGAGACTTAAATGGAAGTGCTAACCCTACTGGTTTATGGGAAGGAGAAGAACGAAGTAGTAACGGTGTTTTTACGCTCTCTATAACCGATCAGGAATTTGAGGCAGGCGAAACGGTTTTATTAACACTTAATGCTAGGGATTTACCAAAAATAAAAGGATACCAATTTTCGTTAGGATTTGATCCAGCTACTTTAGCTTTAAATGAAGTAGTAGAAAGTGATTTAAATCAATTGTATGGCAGTCACTTTAATTTTCGATTTAAAGAAGCAGGTTTATTGTCTACAAGCTGGAACGTTGGGAAAGAACAATTAAGTAACTCCTTGTTTATCTTACCTTTTACAGCAAAAAAAGCAGGTACTTTAAGTGAGGTTATTACCATTAATTCTAAGTTAACAAAAATGGAAGCGATTGATTTTGAGGAACAGCTATTAGCCATAGCGTTAGCCTTTGAACCAAAAATAGCATCGACGGAAAACGAAATTTCTCTTTTTCCGAATCCCTCAAAAACAACTGAAATTTCTTTAGCCTTTACCTCAGAGAAGGCGGAAAAGGTAGAAATTATTATAGTAAATTTAGCTGGACAACTAATTGCTCAATCCTCTCATCAAGTAGAAGTAGGGGAGCAATTAGTAAGATTATCAACTGCAGATTGGCCTACTGGAATTTATAGAGTAACAGTAGTAGGACAGGAAAAAAGACTTAAATCTATTCAGATGATTAAGCACTAAAAAGCTTTTGACCTCTAACAAAAAATGATCGAACAACAATAGAGTTGCCCGATCACTTAGCGGAAATTTTGAGTATATTAAGAATACGCTAATTATTATTTAACTAGCATCTTCTTAGATACACTAAAGTTTCCAGTTGAAATAGTGTAGTAATATACACCAGAAGTTAAATTATTTTGGTTAAAAGTGAAAAGGTTTGATCCCTTTTCATACTTGGCAGCGTGCTTCTGAATCACCTTGCCTGTACCGTCGTGAATCGTAATAGTGGTTAAAAGCGCTTCTGGAAGTTCAAAAAGTATGTCGGTTTGGTCAACAAAAGGATTTGGGTAGTTTTGTGCTACACGCATGCCTTCCGCATTAGTAGTTGTGTTAAACTCCGTCTTGGAGATTTGTGTACCAAGACCAGATAAATTGCTAAAAGCAACAATATTTAAGGTTTGACATTGTGTATTTGACCCGCATTTGTTTGTTGTAGTTAAACAAACTTCATAATCTCCAGAACCTGCGTACTCATGACTAGGGCTTACCTGCGTAGAACTCTTCCCATTCCCGAAGTCCCACATATATTCTCCATGAGTTGAATTATTAAAGAAAAATACAGAAGTACCATTGGCGGAATAAGCAAAAGATGCTGTTGCATCTTCAGATGCGCCTACTTGTACTTCATTACTTTCTGATACAAAACAGCCATCTGCATCTTGTAAAAAAGTAGTATATACTCCAGCTGGTAAATTATGGAAATTGATTGTACCGTTTACTTGTACCGTTCTAGATGTTGGACCATCATAAGAAAGCGTATAAGGCTTTTTACCTCCTGAAATGAAAACTTGCATGAAGCCATTGTCTTTATTGCAGGTAGTTGCTCTTGAAGAAATAGAGCAATATAAGTCAGTTGGTACATTTATGATAGCAGTATTAGAATAAGTAGAGCATCCATTTGCATCTGTTACTTCTATAATATAAGTTCCTGGAGGTAAAGAGAATGTTGTGGTATTTCCATCAATTACTCTACTTCCTTCACTTCCTCCTCCATTCCAATTAATGGTATATGGAGCAGTTCCTGAACTAATGTCCACTTTAATTGAACCGTTTTGATTACACTTAGATTGAGTAGGGGATAAGTTAATTGACATACCGCTGCGGTCTATATCTACCATAGATAGCGCCTTACAACCATTATCATCAACTAAAGTAAATTTATAGGCGCCTGTTAGAAGCCCTTTTATTTCTGTAGTATTCGATATGTTAAGTTTACCTTTGGTTGGTCCTTCCCAAGATAAAGTATAATCACCTTTTACGACACCTCCACTTGGTTCAACTATTACCGCACCCGTACTAATGGAGCAACTTCCTTTTAGCGCCTGAATAGACATTTTAGGTAGGTTCTCTCCTTCGGAAACGACTGTGGTGGTGGTGGCTACACAGCCATCTTCTTCGAAGCCTATTTCATATTCACCTGCTGGTAAATTATAAATTCTGAAATTTCTGCTATTAGCAATGTAATTTGCTTTTACAGGGCCATTTAAAGAAATGAAGAAAGGCGGTTTATCTTTTGGAATCGTTATAGATATAGTACCCATTCCATTACATTCTACTTCATTTCCTGTTAATACTAAATCTTCTGGCAAATCTCCTCTAACTAATGTGACCGATTTCATTACAAAGCAACCAGTTCTAAAATCCATCACTTTTACCGTGTAAGTACTAGGAGGTAAATCTACAATGGTGTAAAAAGGGAAAAAGGTATTTCGTTTTTCCCATATAGTATTTCCTAAATTATCCCATTCGACCACATATTCACCAGAAATTCCTCCGATGATGTTTATGTTTATTTCTCCGCGGGATTGATCACAAAAAATACCATTAGTGGATAATTCTATGTCAAATTCTGCACAGCGGTCTACTTGTGCGAAGAGATTGTTTACTGGTAGAACCAAGCAAATAATCCAAAAAATAATTGGGGGAATAAATTTATTCATAGAATGAAAATTTATGGTTAAAGTTATTAAGTGTCCGTGACACTTTTTAGTAATAAAAAGTATAACAGAAACTGCTTTTGTAAGTTATTGAAAAACAATTATTTAAGTATATAATATTTGGAATAAAATAATAGACCGCTTAGATTATTTACGCGATACTAGAGACTATAACATAAGTGTCTTTAGTAGTAAAATAATGTAATGGTAAAATGGTTTGAGAGAAATCCTGTATTAAGTGTAGAAATCGGTTTGGAAGTGAATTTTTTGAGGAAAATGTATAGCGCACTTTTATGGCTAAATAGTATGATTTGTTGCAAACATAAGCATATTTATTTAAAATTTAACCATATTTTACCTTTAAAAATATTAGACAATGCAAATATATAAAAACTTATAAGAAATAAAATATAATAAATTAATAAATGTACTTTTTTTTAAATTTGTTTTTTATAGAATCTATCTTTGAAGCATAAAAAAAGCCACAACAAACAGATGTCGTTGCGGCGTAGTGAAACTCTCTCTACTTAGTTTCTATTACAAATGTATTTAATTTTTAATAAATTTCCTAATAATTTGTTGATTTTCTGTATTAATTTGTAAAATATACGTTCCACTTTGTAAAACAGCAGTATTTAAGCTAATTTTTTGTTGCCCTTCCTCTTGTTGAAGGGCCTGACTGATGGCTTTTCTACCAAGCATATCATATACATTAATGTCTACTTGACTATCAATATCTAAAACATAATCCAAGTTTAACTGGTCAATTGTTGGATTAGGATACATTTTATTGAACTCAATTGGCTGATATACTGTAACATTTTCTTGTGCTGCTTCCGTTAATCTTCCAGAAAGGGTAGCAAAGCCATATACGGGACTATAGTCAGTCCATCCCTCTGGACATCTTGATCGTAATCTAACCTCATAATTCGTACTGGGTAAAAGATTTCTTAAGGTTTTTCTTGTTCTAGAAGTACTTACTTGCGTCCAATCATTGAATCCTTCTTCTCTATACTGGATTTGATAGCGATTGGCATCTGGAACTAGTTCCCAATTAATCCTAATTCTAGTTACATTATTAAAGTATTCTATATTAGTTGGGACTGGTGCTACACATCTGTCTACTGGTGGTGGCGGAGGAGTAGTTCCACAATCATTACCGCCGACTGCGAAAGTTGTGGTTTCCGATGCTGCAAAAACACCATTACTACTTATTAATAGATTGCCATTTAAATCTAGAATAGCATATTCTCCATCTCCGAACTCACAACAGATACCATCAGAAAAGGCATCAAAAATAGTGAAGTTATAGCAACCCGTTGGTAGACAGACATCGGTTTGGATAATATTAGTATTGAAATCAACATACGGACCACCGCTTGCTACCTGATTTCCTGCTTCATCTTGAATAATCCAAGTAGTTTCACTTCCGTAATTATCTGGTCGAATTAGAATAGAAACGACATTTTGATTACAGTCTACTGGACATTCTGCACATCCTGGCGCGCCACAATCAATGCCCATTTCATCTCCGTTCTGGACACCATCGTCGCAAGTAGGTTCGGTAACACATGGTGTACAAGAACCACCACAGTCTATCCCTGTTTCATCGCCATTCCGAACACCATCTTCACAAGTAGGTTCTGGGCAGGTCGGACAAGCTGTGCCTCCACAGTCAATTCCTGTTTCGTCTCCGTTTTGAATACCATCTTCACAAGTAGGTTCAGCAGGAGGACCACAAGCATTGACGCTATTATTAATAAAAGATTGTAAATTGGCTTGGAGATAATTTTCCATTCTGGTGGATTGACCAGCGGAGAACATATACATGCATTCATCATTGGAATAGTCCATATAATTCATGTGCATATCTGTTGTACCGCAAGACTGGATGCCATTTTGAGGACAACCATAGTTGGGTTGGCTTGCACTCGGCGTATCTGCAACACTATCATCTTGGCTACAGCCACCTCCCCAGATATGATCTAAAAGGAAAAAATGACCCACTTCATGGGTTAAGGTTCGGCCTCTGTCTAGAGAACTAGATGTACTGACATCACCACAAGCTCCTGTTCCGCCAAAAGCAAATTTAGCAATCACCACGCCATCACCATTTCCTCGACCACCGAGTGGGGAATAGCCTAGAATATTATCACCAATATCGGTAACAAAAATATTCATATAACCGCTCCAATTATTGATTCTATCACCAGTTGTTTGGTTAATAGTCATAGCCATTTGCCCTTCAGCTAAATCATAACCTGCTGGATGGCTTCGAGTGGCGACACAAAATTCAACACAGGTTTCTCCATTGGAGGTATTAGGAAATAAACTAGCTGTAGAATTGACCCAGTTTCCAATATCTAGATTGCTTCCTTGAAAGTCAGCATTTAAGCTAGCTATCTGTTGGTTGACTAAATCTTCTAAACAACTGCGGTCACTAGAACTAATACCTTGGAAATGGACAGCAACTGGAATCGTAACAATATCGGAACAGTTTAACCTAGAAGTGCTCGTTTTAGAAGCTGCGACACGGTTAAAAGCTGCCATCCGTTCCCGAAAATTTTGTTGATATTCGGGTTGAGTCATTAAATTTTTAGTGTGCTCTGTCGAACCGCATTTACGGTCTTGTGCGGATAAATTTGTAAGTATAAAAAAAGGGAGTAAGGTTAAAAATAGACGTAAGAAATTCATATTTAAATCTGAGATTGAGTGTAAACTTTAATAATAAAGCAGGTCAAAAACGACCAATCTGCTAAATTATAAAGTCTATGGACTTTGTAACGAATACGCTCTTGAAAATACCGCTATATGCTATTCTTATACAAATGGGAAGCATTGTACAGGCTTAATATTCAAGGATTTAACCTTGTCTACTTGACTTTCTTATGCTAATATATTTGGTACTTGCAAGCTTGTATCAACTACAAAATCGCTGAAAGTTTTAATTTTTTTAAGGACATCGTTTTTTCCAAGAAAGGTTGTCTTTCGGTGTTGTGAGGGTAGGAATAAAATAAAAGACAATATCAATAATGTTCACGGTAAATAATCTGCTTCATCATAAATTGCATAGTACTATTAAAGCAATTTAATGGTTTCAGAATGGTCATAATATCGGTTTTTAGGACAAAAAGTCGTAAACATATTGGAGGTAGGTATGGGTGGTCGCAATTGTTGTGTAAGCAGTTTCCGAATAATAAGATGCGATTTTCCTTTCCTTTTCCCGTAGACTAGACGATTTGTCAAGTAGTAAAATTCGTTATTTCTATCAACTAATAGCTGTCAATTTTTGACAATATAAATTATCAAAATAATAGTGTTTCTTATGAGAAAATGATTTGCAAGAAAGATGGATGAGCGAAAATGTATTGTTTAGGTAGCAAAGAGATTTAAGGGAATAATCTCTGATTTCTTATAATTTGATTGTATTGCGCTACAAATATAATCAAATAATCAAATCAAAAACAAATAGAATATGAAAATATTATATGTTTAATGTCCGATTTGTATATTTTTTGACAAATGCTCCTCTAATTGTACAAGGGAAATCCTGAAGGTCTTTCTACCAGTTTATTTCAGTTCTCCGCAACTTGAGTTATTATTATCATGTCAATTTTTAATGTAAATAGTCAAGCAAAATTAGGTTTTAGCATTTTAGTATCAAGTATCAGGCGTAGCGCAAATAACCTCTAACCTGACAGCTGAGTACCCATGACCCAATAGCATTTACGAATTACGCTCAATCTTTTAGTGAAAGAACAACTAAAAATTCAACGCTTAATCTATGGGGGTTGGCGAAAATTCGCTAATATTGCTACTTATTATTTCTATAAGACTCCATTCATCACGTAAAAAAGATAAAAATGAATAAACAAGTTAAATTAGCAAAGCGACCAATAGGAATGCCCTCCGAAGATACTTGGGTATTAGAAACGAACGAAATTCCGACTATAAAGGATGGAGAATTTTTATTGAGACAAGATTATATTTCTTTGGATCCAGCTATGAGAGGATGGATGAATGATGCTAAATCTTATATCCCACCAGTTCAAATTGGGGAAGTGATGCGAGCAGGCTCGATTGGCGAAGTGGTTGAGTCTAAACACCCTGGGTTTAAAGTAGGTGATTCCGTTACTGGTTGGGGCGGGGTACAACAATACGTTGCAACAAATGGACAAGGTTTCTATAAAGTGGATACAAGCCTAGCCCCTGCACCGATGTATATTGGTACTTTAGGAATGCCTGGAATGACGGCTTATTTTGGTATTTTGGAAGTAGGAAAAATCAAAGAAGGAGAAACCGTTTTAGTTTCTGGAGCAGCAGGTGCTGTTGGGAGTGTTGTTGGCCAAATTGCCAAAATAAAAGGTTGTACCGTAATTGGTACGGCTGGTGGCCCAGAAAAATGTAAATATGTAGTAGAGCAATTGGGTTTTGATGCTTGTATTGACTACAAAAACGATAATGTATATAAAGGTTTAAAAGCGGCGGCACCTAAGGGAATTGATGTTTATTTTGATAATGTTGGTGGTGAAATTTTAGATATTGCTTTGTCCCAAATTAGAATGCATGCTAGAATTGTGATTTGTGGCGCTATTTCTCAATATAATAATAAGGAGAATGTTAAAGGGCCAGCGAATTACCTTTCTTTATTGGTTAATCGTGGTACTATGACAGGTATGGTCGTAATGGATTATGCGAAAGATTATGGGACGGCAGCGCAAAATATGGGTATGTGGATGGCGCAAGGAAAACTGAAATCTAGAGAAGATATTTACGAAGGGATTGAAAATTTTTATGGCACTTTCCAACGCTTATTTAATGGCGACAAAATGGGGAAACTGATCTTGAAGATTAGTGAGTAACCCTTAATTTATCCGAGATACAATTTAGCTACGATAAGGCTTTTTTGTATCTCGGGGATTTTACCGTATATTCCTTTCTGAGTAACGTATGACACGAATACCACGCATGAGATTTACCACGGATATTTTATATTTCGGAGGAACTAATGTAGCCATTTTACCAGCAATTTTTTTATGTCGAGCCAAAATCATCATGTATTAATATTAGGATGTGGACGAAGTGGCACTTCTATCTTTGGTGAATTTTTCCAACATTTATCTACATATACTTATTATAGCGAACCTGCTTATGCTGATTTAAAGCAGTACGATTATTCCCAACCTGTTGCTATCAAAGTCCCTACCGAAAGTAACCATTTTTTACCCACCAAAGGATTATCTTTCCCTTTAGCAGATTTACTACAAACGATTCCTAAACCGTTGACCATTTTTTGGCAAATTCGCCATCCGCTGGATACGATTTGTTCCTTAAAAGTGGGCATTGCTAAAAATTGGGGGCATCATCCAAGACCATTAGATTGGCAGGATTGGTTAGGAAAGCCCTTAATTGAAAAATGTGCGCATCATTGGAATTATTTGAATACCGTTGGTTATGAAAAAGTGGCTGACTTGGTCGAGATTTCTAAATTTGAAGATGCTGTTTTAAAGACAGAAACCTTTGCTAATCGAATTTGCCAATTGGTCGATGTGGACGCTAAAAGGGAAAGTGAAAATATTGCTGCTTGGTGTAATCGAGTACAAAATACCAATAACACCAAATTTGTAGAAGCCATGACTTCTCGACCTTATTCGACAAAAGATCATAAAGTAAAAGTAGGGCGTTGGCGGGAGAATTTGACGATAGCAGAAATAGAACAGGTTTGGCTGATAGTAAGAGGAACTGCTAAGCAATTTGGGTATACTATTTAGGTTCTAATTACGCCTATACCAATGGCAATCAAAAAAAGTTGAATAGTAAATAGGATGACCGCAAGTTTTGGATGTAGGGTCAAGTATTTTAAATTCAAGAGAAAACCTTTGTCCATATTAGTGACAGTCTTAAAGGCTTCCACAAACATCGACTTAAAAGTAATTTTTGGAATACCTGCTCTTTCCCCACAATTTGGACAAAAGTTTTCTTGATGTTCATTTTCACAAGCAATACAAATCATAGGACTGTTTGGTTATTTTGAGTTGCCAGATTTTAGAGTAGTGCTTCAATGTTGCCTTCTGTCGACAACAAGGCAACAAGGCAACATCGCAACAAGGCTATAGGTTTATCAAAACCGATCCGACTCCTGATAAGCTGCAATCAACTTCTGCTCGCCTTCTTTTCCTGGATAAAAATTACCATGCTCCATTCCTAAAATACCTTCAAATCCTCTAGAATGAATGTATTTAAAAACATTCTTATAATTAATTTCCCCAGTAGTCGGTTCCTTCCGACCAGGATTATCGCCAATTTGGAAATAAGCAATCTCGTCCCAAGTTTTTTCGATATTCGGAATTAAATTACCTTCTTGAATTTGCTGGTGATAAATATCGAATAAAATTTTACAAGATGGACTATCGACTGCCCGACAAACTTGAAATGCTTGTGCCGCTTTGGTTAAAAATAAGCCAGGATGGTTTCTAAAATTTAACGGTTCCAAAACCATAGTGACACCAGATGGTTCACAAATTTCAGCAGCACGTTTTAATGATTCTACCACATTTGCTGTTTGGTAGCCCATGTCTTGTTTTAAATCCAAATGTCCACAAACAACCGTCATCCACTTAGCGTTGACTCGTTTAGCTACCTCAACAGACTCTTTGATTTGCGTTAAAAACTCCGTACGCCAATCTGCTTTACCGCTTGCTAAATTAGGTTCTTTCCAATAGATTTTATGCGCCACAAAAACACCCATTTCCATGCCTGTATCCATCATGGTCTTTGCCATTTTTTCTTGTAAAGCGACTTCCCGTCCTTTCATGCCATTATCTTCAAAGGCGGTAAACCCTTGGTCTGCCATAAATTTTAACTGGTCAATCGGATCTTCTCCTGCATGGTTTTTAAACATACCTAAATGAGGAGCATATTTTAACTGATAGTTATATTTTTCCGATTTTGCAGCCAAAGGGGTGGCAGCAGTTGCGCAACTTGCGCCAGTTGCTAAAAGCGCAGCACTTAAAGTACTAGATTTTAAAAATTTTCTTCTTTGCATGGTTGTTTTGTTTATAGTAATTAAAGGGAATAAGTTATTCAAGAATTAGAGATAGATTGTCTTAGCCAATCTTTAGTCCTTGCCTCGACACAAAGTACCAAATTCTACTATAATACCTTAACCTTCTTCATTTTTTTTATAAAACTGGATGTTTCCACTTTATTGAGGACACTCAAAGTAGAAGCTATAGCATCAGCTTTCATGCAGGAACTAGCTTGCACATTGATGATTTTTTTATCAATAACCCCATAACCTGTTCGAGGGTCAATAATATGAGAATAGCGTTTACCTTCCCATTCTAAATAGCGGTAAGTGTCACCAGAGGAAGCAATAGCAGTATTCCGTAAGGTTAGTATTTTTTGAGTTAATTGACCTGTTGCATTTTCAACTTGAATGTGAATTTGCCAACCTAATTGGTCGGGTGGGGGATTCCCAACATAAATATCTCCACCGCCATCTATTAAGAATTGAGTTATGCCATTTTTATGGAGAATTTTAACCACTTCATCCACCGTAAATCCTTTGGCTATACCGCCTGCATCTAGCCTCATTCCTTTTTGAGTTAGACAAACACTTTTGGAAAATGGATATAATTTAATTTTTCGAAACCCAACCTTTGCTTTAGCGTTATTTATTTTTACTCCGTTAAAAATTTCTGACCTTCTAAACATTGACCGCCATAATTTACTGAGTGGGCCAATGCTGATATCAAAAGCTCCTTTACTTTTTTTTGCATAAAAATTCGCTTCTTTTAAAATAGTCCATAACGCTGGACTTACTTTAATTTTTTGACCACTTCCTGCGCTTGCTGATAGTTGGCTAATTTCACTTGCTGCCTCATAATCACTTAGTATGGCATTTAATTGATTAATTCTTTTAATACATTGATTAACAGTTTTTTGTATACCGACTCGGTCGGTATCATATATAATCATTTTAAATTGAGTACCCATTTGTGAATGACTAAATTCAAACCGTTTTAATGGTTGGGCAGTTAGTGAATGTATAAACAGTATAAAAATGACAGAATTATACATTTTAATTATCTTCATAAAAAAAATAAAAATTTTATACTAAAAAATAAAAATTGGAACGATTGTTGAATTAGTAAGAGTAACCTATTTATTTTACTTCCTCCCATTTACCCCTTCCATAAAGACGATTCTTACAAAAAACAGATTTTACTTCAAGTAAATTCCAAATCTATACCTATCTATCGTATTAAATAACCTATTTCCCCCTTTTTATTTAAAGAACCCTGTTAAATTATTCCCTACTTGCGATTTTAATCGCAAAAAAGAACTATTGATTCTTGTTGATGATTAAAGCCATTTACATGGTTTATAGAATCTAAAGGTATTTCAATTTAAATCGCATTAAAAATTATTTTATAACCTATTTCATTAATAAGTAAACATTTTTTTAGAGATGAACAAAATTTTCAACAACACCCTTTTAGTTTTAATGTTAACGTGCAGTTTTTTTTCTTTACAAGCTCAGGCTGATAATAATGACGTAACTACAGATGACCATGATGTAAAAATCATCATTCCAAATTTTGCAATTCTTGATGTTGAACCAGAAGCTACGCTCAGTATTGATTTAACAGCAGGAGAGCCTACAGAAGCAGGAACCGCCTTAAATTTTGCAAATGCGACGAATGCAGATTTATGGCTAAATTATTCTTCGATTGTTGCGACTAGTGAAACTAGAAAAATTACGGTTCAAACAAGTGCGGCTATTCCTGCAGGTCTTGAATTAAAAGTTACTGCCGCCCCTTATGCTGGTGCTGACGGTGGAGGAATTACAGGAGCGCCAACGACTGAAGTTACCTTATCTACTACAGCAGCAGATATCGTGACGGGAATTGGTAGTTGTTATACGGGTGATGGCAATACTAATGGACATAATTTAAATTATGCCTTAAATGCGATTGATGCAGATTATGGAAATATTGTTTCTTCTACAGCAGGAACAACAATTACCATTACTTATACTATCGTTACAGAATAAAACAGCAATAGATAATAAGGCAAAAAGAAAGAAATAATTAGTCATAATATAATACCTTTTTTGCTTT
>JAFMDF010000080.1 GCA_017857395.1 Bacteroidota bacterium
TTATTTTGATAATATTTTATTTTATTAACTAATTTTGGGCGAACCTAGCGTAATTGTTTTTTTGATAGTGGAATATCTCCTTTTTCAAAGTTCATAAACCCCGCATACAGCGTTGGGCTAACCAGAAAATTATCATCTGAAATATCCGCTTCTTTGCTAAAAATCTCCTCAAAATAAACAGCAGCTCCTTCATAATCCTTTGCCAAAACAGAAATATGAGCAAGTGCTGTTTGCGCCTCTAATATCCAATCTTCCCTATTAATTTTTCTAAAAATTTGTAAAGCGACCTCCGCTTTTCGGTAGGCTTCTCCAAAATCAGATTTAAATCGATAAATATTACTGATATACAAATAAATTAAACCTTCCGTAATGTTCATCTCTAATTGCTTTGCATAAGGAAGCGCTTCCTCTAAATGAACCTGTGCCAGTTCATAATCGCCTAACCTCATTGCTAAAGTCCCTAATCTGCTTTTTAAGTTGGTCCACCGCTTCCGATTATTTGCTTCATAATAATCCAATATCTCTAGAATCATTGCCCTACTCCGAATATTTTCATCTGTCATTAACAAATATAGACTATGCCTATATTTTACATAATTCAAAAGGGAATCATTACGCAACACTAAGGAATCTTTCAGTAAGCCATCCATAATAGCAATCGCCTTATTCCAGTCCTTATTTTTAGCAATACTTGCTTGTTTTAATTATTTTTTCACATATACCCCTAAAGTATCTTGGACACTTTCAAGCTTATTATTAGCCGAATAGGCAGGAAAAGTGGTTAGTAAAACGAAACAAATGGAAAGGAATAATAAAAATAAGGTTTTATAGTGGTTAGTCCCCCAACTTGGAGCAGCTACAAATAAGGTATTAGATAAATCCATCATTCGTAATTTTACTAGTGTGACTTATAAAAAATCGGGACAATTCATATAGAAAGTGGGGGAAGTATATCTTGTATTAGAATGGTATTGCTAAAGGAATCTTTAAGGAGGGTATTTGAAATCAGAAAGGTGGTAATTATTGTCTTCTAAGTTATTAAATCAAAGCGTATGCCAATTTGCGTTTTAGCTTAATAATTTTGACAAGTTCATCAAGTCAGTTGACACTTTTTGGCTTAATAAAATCACGGGGTAATGGGAAATTACCCTGTGAAACTTGACACTATCACCCCGTAACATTCCCGTTACGGGGTGATTTGAATGTCAACTACTCTTCTATTTTCGATAAATTTGTCATAATTTTCAAAAGAAAAAAAAGACAAATTTATTTAACTTCTTTTATCCACTACTAAAATTCTGAACCACTAGTATTTATCCTTTTTTTTTAGCAACTTTAGCCTGTCTTCCCCCCGCTTGTTTAAACTACTTTATTTTATAAAAAAACTATGCGATTACTGAAATTAGGTTGCCTCGTTTTTCTTTGCCCCCTCTTCATTTTTGCTCAATCTACGACTACTGCCAATGATAAAATCATCCCTTATCAAGGGGATTTCCGATATGGTGTCAATATGGGTTATTATGCGCCTTGGCAAGACCACCAATTGGCAGAAATCGCTGTGGGAGATGAAAAGATGGATTTACCTGGAGTTGGCGTCAATGCCGTTCGGCCTGCCTTATTTGAACATTTCTTTGATTATTGGGGCTACGATGTCCGAAAAGAAGCCTTTGATAGATATGAAGCTTTGGGCATGACCGAAAACGTAGGTTTTATTGGGTATCCTTCGGATGATCATCGAGATAAAACTATTTTCTGTCCAGATGATGAAAAACAAGAATCGGCGGTATTTAAAAATTTATATGAACCTATTTGGGACAATGGAGAAAATGGAACACCTGTGAATGACGAGAATTATTATGCGCTTTATGTTTACAAAATAGTTCATCAATACAAAGGGCAAGTTCGATTTTGGGAAGTTTGGAATGAACCAGATTTTGATTATGCCTCTAATGCTTGGAAAAAGCCTGGCGACCCTGGCAATTGGTGGGATAATGAACCTTTCCCTTGTTCGTATGCCTTAAAAGCACCCGCTTTCTATTATAATCGAATTTTAAGAATTAGTTATGAAGTCATCAAATCCATTGACCCCACTTTATATGTGTGTACGGGTGGACTTGGTTATCCAAGTTTTTTGGATGTCATTTTAAGAAATACCGATAATCCTGATGAAGGAAATGTAAATACTGAATTCCCCTTAAAAGGCGGCGCTTATTTTGATGTACTCAGCTTTCATTCTTATCCACATATTGATGGTAGTGTTAGACAATGGGATAATGAAAGTTGGGGATTTAAATATCAAAGGCATTCTGATGCAGCAGTAGCTGGGTTTGTCAAACGGAAAAAAGAGTTTGAATCCGTTCTCCAAAAATATGGTTACAATGGACAGCAATTTCCGAAAAAGGAATGGATTTGTACAGAAAGCACCATTCCTAGAGTCAAATTTGAAGATAATATGGGGTCTGAAATGGCGCATACCAATTATATTATCAAGTCGTTAGTCGCTGCTCAAAAAGAAGGCCTCCATCAATACCATATTTATACCATGGCAGATTCTAAAAAAGTAGAAGATGCCAAAGGGTCTTATGATTTGATGGGCTTATTTTATGCCATTGAAGGCAATGAACCTTATGACCATACCCCAACGGTAGGCGGCATTGCCTATAAAACAACCTCCGAATTATTATTCGGTTGGCGCTATGATGCCGAACAAACCGCTAAACTTAAATTGCCACCTAATGCAGATGGTGCAGCTTTTAGAAATAATGCTGGAGCTTTTACCTATGTCCTTTGGGCAAAAACAACGACGGATGAAAATGAACTAATTTCTACGACTTATGCTTTTCCTAAAGTTTTAAAATTTGGAAAATTGGACAGAATGGAGTGGGATTTCTCAAAAACAGGAACGATTAAAAAAGTAGATGCACTATATCTTCAATTGAATGGTGCGCCTAGTTTTTTTAGAGCTATGAGTGACCAAACTATTGAGTCTGCTAAATTAAGTCCGTATATTCGGGTAGCATCTGCCAAGCATTTTAATCTTTTGTTACCTGCTGCTGGAACGGTCAATATAAAATTGATTGATAATAAGGGCGTTACTATAAATACCCTTTTAAATGATAAAAAATTAACTGCAGGCACTTATAAATATACCCTACCAAGTCAACAATCTGGCGTTTATTTCATTCAAACAACTGTAAATGGGCAAGTCACGGTTCAAAAAGTGGTTTTGCCATGACTAAAAAGGTATCGGGTTAGCCCCTATCACCCAGTAACTTCCCGTTACTGGGTGATTTGAATGTCAACTACTTTTCCATTTTCGATAGACTTGTCGTACTTTTACATTTTTTCATCAAAACAACCGCAAAATATTATGGCCAATCAAAGAAAGTATGACATTATCGTATGGGGTGCTTCTGGCTTCACAGGCAGATTAGTAGCAGAATATTTGTTTGAACAATACGGCGTCAACGACTCCTTAAAATGGGCAATGGCAGGCAGAAACAAAGCAAAATTAGAGGCTGTTAGAGCAGAAGTTGCCGATGATACCGTCCCTTTAGTTCTAGCAGATAGTCAGGATATGGCTAGTTTGGATGCAATGACAAAAAGTGCAACTGTTATATGTACAACAGTTGGTCCTTATGCCAAGTACGGCGACAAATTAGTTGAAGCTTGTATCAATAATCAAACGCATTATTGTGATTTGGCAGGAGAAGTACAATGGATGCGGAGAATGATTGACAAACACCACGATGCGGCTAAAGCCAATGGAACTAAGATTGTCCATACTTGTGGTTTTGATTCCATTCCTTCTGATATGGGCGTATATTTTGTCCAGCAAGAAGCCATCAAACAAACTGGAAAACCTGCTCAAAAAATTGAGATGCGCGTTAAAGCGATGAAAGGTGGTATGAGTGGCGGTACGTATGCTAGTATGAGCGAAATGAAAGCGGAAGCGGAAAAAGATAAAAGCATTTATGGCATTTTAGCAGACCCTTATGCTTTAAATCCTGAAGGCGAACGAAGTGGCCCTGATAGAAAAGATTTGATGAAAGTGGTTTATGATGAAACTTCCAAAAGTTGGATTATGCCTTTTGTCATGGCAGGTATTAATACGAGAGTTGTGCGAAGAAGTAATGCACTTGCGAATTACCCTTATGGAAAAGATTTTCAATACGATGAAGCGATGTTAAGTGGGGATGGCATTGGTGGTAGATTAAAAGGATTGGCAACCGCTGGTGTGATGGGCATCGTGATGATGGCAAAACCTGGTTCGCTATTAAAAAAAGGCGTTGACAAAATGTTACCTGAACCGGGAGAAGGCCCAAATGCAACAGAAAGAAAGAATGGTTTTTATAATTTATTATTCAATGCGACCCTAGCGGATGGTTCTATAGCAAGAGGAAAAGTTACAGGTGATAGAGACCCCGGTTATGGGTCTACTTCCAAAATGTTAGCGGAAAGTGCAATTTGCTTGGCCGTTGATGATATTCCTGATATGGGTGGAATGTTGACGCCTGCTGTAGCTATGGGGGATGCTTTATTGAAGCGATTGCAGGATAATGCTGGATTGGCTTTTAGTTATAAATCATAATCGTTAAATGGCTATATTGTTTGATGGTTACTTCAACTTTCCAGAACAATATAGCCATACAACAATAAAAAATTCTACTTCTTGAAAAAAGGTTTAATCTGCTCTTTATTAATCAACCTTATTTTATTAGGCGGATTAGGCTATTTAGTCCAAAGGCTAGGTGGCATTAAATTTATGATACATAGAATTACAGCAGGCGGTTTAGCAGGCGTCTATGAAAATCGAAAAAACTTGTTTGAACATTTACCGCTACCAAAAGGTAGTATCATTTTCTTAGGAGATAGCATTACCGAATATGGTCAATGGGAAGAATTAATCAATCATCCCAACGTAAAAAATAGAGGTATTTCTGGCGATACGACTTGGGGTTTATTAAGGCGATTAAAAGGTATTACCGCTGCTCAGCCTAAAGCCATTTTTTTAATGATTGGGATTAATGATTTTTTATTTACGGATAATAAAGAGATCGTTGAAAACTACACTAAAATTATTCAACAAATAAAGTCAGAATCCCCTCATAGTCAGTTATTTATTCAAAGTGTTTTACCCGTAAATGCTACCGTTAAAAGTACGGTATTTGACAATGAGACTATTCTGGCTTTAAATCAATCACTGCAACAAATTGCTAAAAAAGAAGGGCTTCCTTATCTAAATATTCATCAACAATTATTAGACGATTCGGGTTTGCTAAAAGCAGAATATACCGCAGATGGCGTCCATATTAATGGAAGCGCTTACATGATTTGGAAGGAAATCGTTACTCCACACTTAAAACCTTTATTATCCGCTTTGTAGTCTATCTTCAATCCTTATCTACATGAAAATCCTCATCATCAGCAATTATAAAGACGCCTATAATTCTGTCCGACCAGAAGGCGCACTCTTTATTGGCTTGCAAAAATTGGGTTTTCAATTGACGATTATGACCCAAGCCGATGCGCCTTTTGTTCCCAATTTTAGAAAAGCAGGTATTGCTATTATCAATTTTCAACCGACCAAAAAAATTAGTCCAAAAGCCATTCAATTTATCCGAACTACACTCAAAAAAGGTAAATATGACATTCTCCATTTATTCAATAGCAAAGCTATTTCCAATGGAAATTTTGCCGCAATTGGCTTACCTGTCAAAGTCTTAGTTTATCGAGGGGTAATTGGAGGAAGTGCTTGGTATGCGCCCAATAGTTATTTAAAACATTTACATCCAAGAGTAGATGCGATTACCGCCGTTTCTAAATCGGTTCAACAATATTTACAACAACAATTATTTTGGAATAAACAAAAGGTGAGTCAGTTTTATAAAGGACAAAATCTAGCTTGGTATCAAGACATCCAACCAGCCAATCTAAAAGAATTTGGCATTCCGAAAGATGCTTTTGTCATCACTTGTATTGCCAATAATCGAACTTGGAAGGGCATCAAATATTTAATTCAATCGGCTAATTATTTACCTGCTGATTTACCCATTCATTTTCTCTTAATTGGTAGAAAAATGGATACGAAAGAAAATCTAACTTTCATCAAATCTAGCCCCTACTCCACTCATTTTCATTTAGCGGGCTATCGAAATGACGCCTTGCAACTATTAGCCGCAAGTGATGGGTATATCCAACCTTCCAATAAAAATAGAGAAGGTTTAGGCAAAGCTATTTTGGAAGCGATGAGTTTAGGTATTCCACCGATTGTTACTAATTCTGGTGGACCTCCTGAATATGTAACGCATGGTGAATCTGGGCTTGTTATTCCTACTAAGAATCCGAAAGCTATTGCGCAAGCTGTTTTTCAATTATTTGATACCGAATTATTTAGACTACAATTGGGTAAAGGTGCTAGGGCGGTTATTGCTGGTAAAATGAGTTTGGAGGAGTCTGTTTTGGCGTTGAAAGAGATTTATGAGCAAGTTATTCAATCTTAACTGCCAATCGAATAATAACCACCCCATTTTGACCACTTTCTCCAAACATATTGGCCAATCCAGAATTAGGTTCATATACCTCTTTTTCAATTAAAGCATTCACGTCAAAATTTTCAAAAGATAATTTATGGGTACAGAAATGAAGTTTATCCCCAAAATAGACGAGTTGTAAAGGTAGCTTTCGCTCAAACCCTTTTGGTAGTCTTTTCTTTTTATCTTTATGTTGAAAAAAGGTGGTATGAATCCCCTTTTTTCCTGCTCGACCAAAGTCTACTGCTAGAAGATTTTGCTCTATCAATTTATATGCTCCTATCTGATATTTATAAAAATCATCTTCAATATTTTCCTTTCCTAACGTCATTTGATTATAATAGGCAATCGTATCAATTAATTGTAATTTTTTAGCTGACTCCGATTCTCTTTTTGCTGAATGAATTGCTTTCTTCCCAATCTTAAACAAAAACTGTTGCGGCAAATAATACTCCTTTTCTCCAGATTCAATAATTATCTTATCAAAATAAATACTTGTTTGGGTAGAGAGTTGACTAAACACTTTTTGTAAATCTTGTAAATTAGCTAAATGATAATTGAAGATTTTAAAACCTTTCTCCTTTTCTGCAATAATAACTCTTAATTTATTGATTATCAAATTATTATCCAAGTGATACAATTGAAGTCCTGTTGTATAATTTTCTAAAAAAGTTTTTAAATCGTAATTATCACTAGCTGGATTAGCTACTAAATTCCCCCATTTTAAAGTCAGCTCCGTTGGTTGATAATTGACATATTCTGGTAAATTAATCAGTTTATCATCAGCTATTGCTTCTTTATTTGTTTGAAAAAAGGGAGCCGGAATTTCTCTATAAGTTGACTTCGGCATATTGCCCGCATTAGTAGGCTTGCCTACAACTGACCTAGTAATAGTTTTAAAATTAGGAATGTGTATAATGCGGTATTTTTCGGGATTCCGATACATCTTTACAATGGCCTTATTCGCAACTAAAGTAGTGTCTATTTTTAAGATGGTTTTAGCTTCGTCAGGAATGATGACTTGGAAGTTAAATAAGTCTTGTTGTTTTTTATTAATTCTGATAGGTGAACGGTATTTTCCATCATCCACTTGAATATAAGCAGAAAAATCAAAGCCATTGACATGAAAGGAAAACTGCGTTGTTTCATCTATAATGCTCATTAATTTTATAATATCTATCTGTTCTGAGATACTTTTTCCATTCCCCTTTAGTACAATTTTTTCAGGAATGCCCTTTCCTAAAAATGGATAGTCATACGTAATAGGTGTACCAGATAAATTCCCTAGATATACCATCATGCTATGGATGCCTTTAGCAGGTTGCCCATTGTCTAAAACGGTAATTGGCTGATTTAAGGCAGCCTGTAAATCATTTAATGGAACTGTTTCAAAATACATATTACTTCTATTTTGGTCATCGTCTTTTAAATCCATTGAAAACTCAATACTCCCCCATTTGAAAGTAAATTTCCCATCAGGATTTGGTCTTTCTTTATTTGGGTCAATTAAGCGAATTTGAAATTCATATTGTTGTCCAACTTCTCCAATTTGTAAATCGAAAACATTGATTAAATTACCTGCTTTTAAGTTATTTTTTAGGTCTTTGATACAATAGTTTTCTTTAAAAATGGCAGGAGTATTTGTATCACTAATGATTCGACAAGACGACGAAGCATTATGGTCTACTGTCTTATTATTGATAAAAAAAGAAACTTTCTCAAACAAACCACCAACCTTTAACGCAGCAATTGGTTCTTTTTGGTAAGATGCCAAGAATTGGTTTATTGGTACCTCAATGATAGGTATCGGTTGACCATTTTGCTTGCTTAATTCCAATGTTAGTTCGCCCCAATATAAAATACGTTTATCTGCTTCCACTCCAAAAGTCTTTGCTAATGCTTCTGAATGTTCTTTAGCCGCAGCCTCGCTAGCCGCAATATCCTCATTATTAACAGATTCTTCAATTTCAAAAACAGTCTTACTCCCAATATCTCCCAAAACAGTACTCATCTCAGCCAATCCTTTCTCAACCTGCGGAATCGCTTCCAATAAATTAAAAGAAAAAAGTCCCATCATCCCAATAATCAATGGAAAAACCAATAAATACTTTACCGCATATACTTTCTGAGAAGGTCGTTGAATCATCTTATGTAATCGTTTTTTGGTTAAGGAATAAAAGGTGTTCATTAAAGGCGTCGCCACTTGTTGTTTATGCTGATTCACCAATAGCGTTGCATACTCACTTACATTAGATTTTTGTTGAATCACATATTGATCAGCAATAAATTCATGCGTTGCTTTTAAAGCGTTTCTAAACCAATAAATCAAGGGATTAAACCATTTAATAATCACACAAATTTCCATCAATAAAACATCCAAACTATGCCATTGGCGAATATGCACTTTTTCGTGTTCTAGGATTAATTTTTGCTCGTCGGTAATTTGTTGATTCCAAAAGATATAACCAAAAAAGGAAGCCGCAGGAAAGTTATTTTGCGTTTCCACTAAAGTAAACTCTTTGTTTTTTGAACGTTTTCCGCTACGAATAATTCGACCTAAATTCCATAGTCCTTTTAATAAAGAAAAACTCATAAGGAAAATACCTATTAGATAAATCGCCATGATTACATCTGCTACCGATAAGGAAAAAACAGGCGACGGCGCTCGCATCTGTTCCCAAACTACCTCGTTTAAGTTTTGAGCACTTTGAATCGCAGGATAAAAAAAGGCTTCTAAACTTTCTGGTGGTGCATCTCTTTGAAACGAAATATTTAGTAATGGAATGCTTAATGCAGCTATTGGCGTTGCCAATAAATAGGCTCGGTTTAATTGAAAAAAGGTTTCTTTCTTCAAAAAAAAGTGATAGAATCCATAGAAAATGGCTAGGCAAAAACTGGATTCTAGTAAGTATTGTGGGATAGATAGCATAGCTTATTTGGTTTTTGGCGAATAAACCAATAGGCTATTCGCGAATCTCCAATAGTATAGAAATTCGTGTCAAAAAATAGTAATTTTCAGTCGAGTGATTTCGTGATTTGGACATATTTATCTAAGTATAGGCAATCAGCTAAAAGATTGATATAATGAAAATTGATATTCTGTCTAATAATGTTTCCTATCCGTGTCCCTTCCTTAATCCGCGGTAGAAACTAATACCACGGATTAAGGAAGGGACACGGATAATTATCAATTTTTTATCTGACACTCTATAAATGACGAGTATTATTTGCTCGGACAGGAATGTCCAAGCTACGATTATTAGTCGCTCTTTTTTTGTTTTATCTCTTGCAATAATTCATCTAATTCCGCTTCATCCATATCCTCTTTATCCACAAAATAAGACAATAACTGCTTAGGAGAACCGCCAAAATAATTATCCACTAAATTCTTAAAAGAGGATTGCCGATAATCTTCTTTTTTAATCGCAGGAAAATAGCGATGGGTTCGACCAAATGCCTCATGGTCTATAAAACCTGCTGTTTCTAATTTTTTCACAATCGAAGCGGTAGTGGTAATTGGGGGTCGGGGCGTTTCTAAGGCTTCCCAAATATCCTTCATAAAGGCATTTTCTAATTGCCAAAGGATTTGCATAATTTGCTCTTCTTTCGGATTTAATCTTTTCATAAGTCAAAGATAGTAACGATTTTTTAGTTATGCAACTATTTTTTCGTTTTTAAACGAAATTTTCGTTTAGCCTAATAAAATTGTAGAACTTCCACATTTTCTTTAAGTTTGGCATTTATTGATATAAACGATACAAATCCTACTAAAAAATAAGCCTCATGATAAAAGTTGCCGACTATGCTACCAAACCTCCAAAAAAAGCGGATAAGGACGATTTCAAAAAGCCGATGAAAAAACTGCTGGAAAAATTAGCGGATTTACAATATTTAATGCAAGCAGAAGCCAAACATAGTTTACTAATTATCTTGCAAGGCATGGACGCTAGTGGTAAAGATGGCATTACGAAGAAGGTTTTTGGTGCTATTACGCCAGGCGGTATTCATGTACATTCTTTTAAAAAACCAACAGACGAAGAATTTGCGCATGATTTTTTATGGCGGGTACATAAATTAGTGCCTCAAAAAGGAATGATTGCTGTTTTTAATCGCTCTCATTATGAAGATGTGTTGATTCAGCGAGTACATGGTTGGATTAGTGAGGAACATGCAGAAAAACGGATTGCCGCTATTAATGTCTTTGAAGATTTATTGGCTTTTGATAATAAAACCATTGTCTTAAAATTCTTTTTGCATATTTCTCACGAACAACAAGAAATAGAACTACGACAAAGAATAGATGAGCGGGAGAAACACTGGAAGCATAATGATGGAGACTGGAAAGAACGGAAACATTGGGATAAATATATGCGTTGCTACGAAGAAGTATTGAATAATTCAACCACTCCTTGGCACATTATTCCAATGGACGAACGTTGGTATGGGCAGTACTTAATTGCCGAAACGGTGGTTGAAGCGTTGAAAGGTTTAAACATGGAATTCCCTGAATTAGAAACGGAACAGAAAACATTTAGCAGTATTACAGTTGGCAAATAGAAAATATAAAAATAGGCATAAATAATAGGAAAGGAGCCCTTTTTCTATTCGGGAGTTCTTCCGACATTTGCGCATCAATCAAAAATTGAATTTTTAACATCAAAACAATAACACATGAAATTAGTTAACCCATTTGGTTTTGCTACTTCTGGTAGATTAACCGATTTGTCATTATTATTATTAAGACTCGCATTTGGAGGTCTTATGTTCCTTAACCACGGCTTAGGTAAGTTTAATAAATTAATGGCTGGGGGAGAAATAAAATTTGCGAGTGTTTTTGGTATGGGCCCAGAATTATCCTTAGGATTAGCCGTTTTTGCGGAAGTATTATGTGCGCTTCTTGTCGTCATCGGCCTATTTACTAGAATGGCCGTTATTCCACTTATTATTACCATGTTAGTGGCGATTTTTGTCATCCATATTGGTGATCCATTCAAAAAAATGGAGTCTGCAATTATTTACTTGATTCCTTATTTAGTCTTATTTTGGAACGGGTCAGGTAAGTATTCTGTAGATGAATTTATTAGTTAAACTAGTTGCTGGTTGCTAGTTGCTGGTTGCTGGTTATCCTCAAGAGGTAGTCAGTAACCAGCAACCAGCAACTAGTAACTCGCAATCAACAACAATGTCTTTTCCAAAACTAGGAATTTTAGGTGGTGGTCAATTAGGTAAAATGTTATGCCAAGCAGCAAGTTGCTGGGAATTGCCTATTTATGCGTTGGATGCCTCGATTGAATTTCCCGCAGGGCCTTATTGCAGAGGTTTTCAAGAAGGAAGTTTTAAAAATTATGAGGACGTCCTTGGTTTTGGGCGGCAAATGGATATAGTGACTATTGAAATTGAGCATGTCAATACAGATGCACTTCGACAATTACAAACCGAAGGAAAAACCGTACACCCCAATCCTGCTGCTTTAGACATTATCAAGGATAAAGGATTACAAAAACAGTTTTATCAGCAACATAAAATTCCGACTTCGCCTTTCCAATTATTTACAGATAAAAACGCCATTTTAAATGCTATCAAATCAGGTGATTTAAAAATTCCTTTTGTCCAAAAGTCTAGAACGGCTGGTTATGATGGAAAAGGGGTTGCTGTTATCAAAACGGAAGCAGACTTGACCAATAAATTATTGGCTGGAGCTTGTATGATTGAGGATTTAGTGGCGATGGAAAAAGAAATAGCCGTCGTGGTAGCAAGAAATGAAAAAGGCGAAATCGCTATTTTTGACCCTGTAGAAATGGAATTTAATCCGATTGCCAATTTGGTAGAATTTTTGATTTGTCCCTCTACCATTACGCCAGCACAAGCAACTATTTGCACCAATTTAGCCAAACAAGTCATCGAAGCTTTTGATATTTGTGGCCTATTAGCCGTCGAATTATTCTTAGACAAAAAAGGTAATATTTTAGTCAATGAAGTCGCGCCAAGACCGCATAATAGTGGGCATCACACCATAGATAGTGCGATAACTTCCCAATATGAACAACATTTAAGAGGTATTTTAAATTTGCCACTAGGCAGTACTAAAATGACCAGTCCTTCCGTGATGGTTAATCTTTTAGGCGCAGATGGTTTTACAGGAGATGCACATTATGAAGGCTTAGCGGAGTGCTTAGCAATAGAGGGCGTAAAGATTCATTTATACGGCAAAAAAATGACCAAACCTTTCCGAAAAATGGGCCATGCAACCATTATTGCAGACAGCATTGAAGAAGCCAAAGAAAAAGCTAAACAAGTACAATCTACATTAATAATAAAAACAGTTTAACTAATTCGGGTTGCGAGTTACGGGTTGCGAGTTCAAAAACGAATGGATTTTGGATATAAATAAATATTCAAAATTCAATTAATTCCTTAGGATTTAAATAAAATCGTGTACAACTCGCAACCCGTAACTCGCAACCCGCAACCCGAAAATATGAGCCAAGCAAAAATAGCCATCATTATGGGGTCTGATTCAGACTTACCCATTATGCGCCAAGCGGCAGACGTTTTAAAAGAATTGGAATTGGATTTTGATTTAACCATTATTTCTGCACATCGAACGCCAGAAAGGATGTTTGAGTTTGCTAAAAAAGCCCATAAAAAAGGCGTGAAAGTGATTATTGCTGGCGCAGGCGGTGCAGCACATTTACCCGGTATGGTCGCATCTTTATCTCCCCTACCCGTTATTGGCGTGCCGATTAAGTCCTCTAATTCAATTGATGGATGGGATTCTATTTTGTCGATTTTACAGATGCCGAATGGCGTGCCTGTAGCAACCGTTGCTTTAAATGCCGCTAAAAATGCAGGAATATTAGCCGCACAGATTTTGGGGGCTGGTAATAAAACGATTCAGAATAGATTGGTGGTTTATAAGCGACAAATGGCAGAAGGGGTGGCGGTGAAGTATGAAAAATTGGAAGCAATTGGGTATGAGAAATATAAAAAGGAATGAATGATGAATTGTCTGATTCACAAATATATGACTTCTTTAATATCAATAGAGCGTCAGGTTAAGAATTGATAAAATCTGACTATCTAAAAGAAATTAGTGCTTCCAGAACTTGGAGTTCTGGAAGCACTTTTCCTACGATTTATTTTAAAATAAACACTAATAGTCATTGATTATCAACTTGTTTCCGAATTCATCATTCATCGTTCATCATTTAAAATATCAAATAATCTCCTCAAAATCTTCCGCTTCTTTTTCGGTTAACCACCGTCTAATTCCGCCTAATTTTTGTTGGTGCATCTTAGGTAAAGCCGTCATGACCTCTGCAATAAACTGCGCATCCACAATTGCTTTAATCGCTTCTACAGAATCAATCTCATCTCCGCTACGAAATTTATAAGTCAATTCATAAAGTCCCGATTCAAACTTCACGGAATATTTACTATCATGTAGAAAAAGAGTAATTTTCAGAGTTGGATGTGGAATATCACCGACGATACGCATGTTGAATACTTTTAGTTAGTAAAGTGTAAAGTTGGACATATTCGGGGAACTTTTGCAGGTAAGCTAGATGCTTTTTTATCGTTTTTTCGTCATTTCTTCGAGCTGGCCCCGTTTGCATATCGTAAGGAGAATGTTGGTCAATTTTTAAAACTGTTTCTAGCATCAAAGGTTTTAATAAATCAAAATCAATTTGTTCCGCATCTGTTATTTGCTGACCTAAATAAAATAAATGATTGCTAAAATTATTGACCATGACCGCAGCAACATGCAAAATAGCTCGTTCTTTGTCAGAAATTCGAGCCACCTTCTTACTTATTTTTGCCCCAACTAATTGCAGTAGTTGACGATCTTTTTTCTTTCTAGCGTCCATACAAATGGGAATGGTCGAAAATTTAACCTCCCTTGTTTTAGAAAAAGATTGTAATGGATAAAAGACGCCATAGCGTTTAAAATGTCTGGCTAATAATTGACTACTCGCAGCCCCTGAAGTATGAGCGAATAATTTATTTTTTAAAACACTATTTTTCCCCAATTCCTCCGCAACTAAAGCAATTACATCATCTTTTACGGCAATTAAATAAAGGTCTGCTTGTCCATCAATTTTGGATAAATCATCGGTAGGCTTCGCTTTTATTTTTTTGGCTAATAATTGAGCATTTCCTATTTGACGGCTATACACTTGATGAATCGTCATGCCCTTTTTGTAGAGTCTTTTCCCTAGGTGATAGCCCACATTTCCTGCACCAATTAGTGTAATTGTCATTACTTAAGTTGAGTTAAAAACGACAAGTTTGTCCAAAAACAGAAAATAGTTGACACCTTCTAGCCCTGAAAGGGCGAAATAATGTAGCATAGGGCAAAGCCCTATGGGATTAATAAAACACATGCGCTAAGCCCTGAAGGGGCGACATCATCTACAACATGTTATTGTATGTCACCCTTTCAGGGCTTTTATTGAAAATGTGCGATAGTTTCCCCTTAGGGTTTACACCCTAAGTTATGCTATGTCGCCTTTTCAAGGCTTAAAAAGTGACGCAACTTTTGTCCAATATTTTGAACACCCTACCTGAGAAGGTTTAAGGCGCATCTTACGTAAGTTCTCAAAACGCTAAAAAGGACACAGAGCGCACAAAGGAAACACAGCGTACACAAAGTTCATTTTTAGGTAATTCTCTGTGCAACTCTGTGTCTTCTCCGAGTTCTCTGTGTCCAAAATTTAAGTATATTGAGAATTTACCATCTTACTAGATAAACTTGTCTTAAATACGGTTTAAATTTTCACAAAGAAAGCACAAAAATATACATTCCTCCTCCTATTTTGTAACTTTGATACGCAAGCAATACGATTTCCAAATCAAAAAATAGTTAAAAATGAAAAATAGCTTTTCTTTTCTATGTTTAATAGCACTTATTGGCTTAGTGTTAGGTGGTTGTCAAGAAACCCCAGAAGGGCCACAAATAATGGCAGCGGATACGTTGGCAAAAGATTTACAAAAGCGGTTGATTGAAGCCAAAGCAGGAGAACAAATTTTATTGCCAGCAGGTACTTTTTCTTTCAAGCGGTCTATCTCTTTAAATGATACGCCAGATGTGACCATTAAAGGGGCGGGAAAAGGGAAAACCATTTTATCTTTCAAAGGGCAAATTGAAGGGGCAGAAGGTTTGTTAATAAAAAATGTAAAAGGAATCACTTTAGAAGGATTTACGGTGGTGGATTCTAAGGGCGATGCCATTAAAGTACAAGCTTGTGAAAATGTCGTTATGCGAGATTTAGAAACGACTTGGACCACTGGAAAAAAACCAACGAATGGCGCCTATGGTTTATATCCTGTCAGCAGCACCAATGTATTGATGGAAAAATGTGAGGCTTCTTATGCGATGGATGCTGGTATTTATGTCGGGCAATCTAAAAATGTAGTTGTGAGAGATAATTATGTCCATCACAATGTCGCAGGTTTAGAAATTGAGAATACGATTAATGGCGAAGTCTATAATAATTTGGCAAAGGAAAATACCGCAGGTATGTTAATTTTCGATATGCCAGATTTGCCACAAGCAAATGGCGATAGAATCAAATTTTATAATAATGTGATGGATGGCAATAATAGCGAGAATTTTGCTCCTAAGGGCATGGTGGTCAGCACCCTACCTCCAGGAACAGGCATGAATATTATGTCTCATTCGAATATTGAAATGCACCATAATACCATCAAAAATCATAAAACGGTTGGCATTATGGTGAATAGTTGGTTGATTACGGGCACACCTTTTAAGTCCGAAAAATTTGACCCTTTCTGCACGAATATTAATATTCACGATAATATTATTACCGACCAAGTTGGCCCAGCAGATGCGTCTAATGCTTCTGCCAAGCGGATTAGTGACATTACGGGTGGAAAAGCGGTAGATATTTTGATTGATGGGATTTTTAAACCTGGGTTACCTACTATAAATGGAAATAATAGTAGCTATTGTTTTAAAAATAATGGCGATAATTTAAAATTTGTTAACCTCAATGCCCATTTAGGCGGATCCATAGCTGAAATTCACAAAAATATGGATACGAATTATGCGAAGTACGATTGTAGCTTACCTGATTTTGATACTTCTGACCATGATAAGTGGTTAGCTACGAAATAAATCGTACGGGAAGTGCTTCCAGAACTTGGAGTTCTGGAAGCACTCTTTTGGAATAAAATCCCTACTTCTTCCTCCCTTAAATCAGCCCAATTGTACCATTTTTTCCAAAAGTATTCCAATGACTTTCAAAATGTCACTTTCTTTCCTATTGCCGATTAAAAAGAGAATTAGTAAATTTGCCATCCCTTAAAAATCAGGAAGGTTAAACCTACTAATAAACTAGAGAAAATTCCTAAATTTATTTTTTGTGATTTTCAGATATTATTGTATTTTTAAACTAATTCAATTGTAGTTATTGGGCTAAAATCCTCTTTTAATGGTTTTTAAATTCAATTTGAAAAAGATTGTGAACCCTTCTATTTCAAATTAGAGTAAAACAAATTGGTGTTTTTAAAATATAAAAATTACACTATATTTGCTTTCTTTTTTCCGTTAAAACAGTGTTAGAAAATTAATTGTGGAAGCAATTTTAGACAAACAAGCGATTTATGAAAAAAATTGAACTGGATATAGTAGCCCTTTCCCACAGCGTAACGCATTCTCATAACTATGCTGTTGTATTAGGTGAACAAGATGGTGTGAGAAGGTTACCTATAGTCATCGGTGGATTTGAAGCACAAGCAATAGCAGTGGCAATGGAAAGAATGACTCCCAGCCGACCACTCACGCATGATTTGTTCAAAAACTCAATGGATACCTTCAACATCACACTCAAAGAGATTGTGATTAATAATTTGTTGGATGGCATTTTCTATGCTAGATTGGTGTGTGAAAAAGATGGAGAAGTTTTAGAAATTGACTCTAGGACCTCAGATGCTTTAGCTATGGCGGTTCGATTTGAATGTCCTATTTATACTTATGAGTTTATTCTAGACGCTGCTGGTGTTATTTTAGAGGATGCGGATGAAGTAGATTCCCCTAATGCACCCACTAAGAAAAAGAGAAAACGCGCCACACAAGAAGTAGAATTGCATGAACGGTCTACAGAAGATTTGCAAAAATTATTGGAAGCTGTTTTAGATAAAGAAGATTATCGAGAAGCTGCTAAAATTCGAGATGAAATTCAGCGCAGAACCCAATAATATGCTCCTAGATATTTGATTATCTATAAAATAATAGTAAATAAAAAATCCTTTCCGCTTCGAATGCGGAAAGGATTTTTTTATGGTACTTTTTGATAAGTGTATCCAGATGCTAAAAGTAATTGACACTCAAATCCCCCAGTATCGGAAATGTTACGGGGTGATGGTATCCAGTATCACGGGGTAACTTACATTAATTTCCTTCCCGACTCCCCCACCCCAATATATTCAATTCAATAAAAACAAAGGCAATAATCCATAAAAAAGCATCCCAAAATTCTAAAAAATCGCCATAAATGCCCCAATAAATTGCGCAAAATAGCAGCAAGCCATACAAGACATTTTTAACATAATAACTAAAATTAACGGCTATTTTCTGATATTTAAAAATGACGGCTAGCTCTAATAATAGGGCGACCAAAATCCAAGAAAATGAATTCAATACATCAATGCTTGCCAACCAATTGGCTTCTTTTAAAAAAAAGTTATCGGTATAAATGTTTTTAGTAGCATGTTGAAAAAAGGAGTCGCTCTCTGCCAACGAAGCACAAGTCTCTTTTTGAATCGTTGTAAACGCATCCAATTGTGCCATCCAAGATTCCCCGACTAATCCACATAAATTATCAATAGGAATGGCTGCAAAATTTTGTAGCCAAAAATAACTTCGTAAATAACCCAGAAAAGAATTAAATATGATAATAAAACATATCCCACTAATCAACCTAAATAACCCAGTTAAAAAAGGCGTCATTTTAGCTTTAGGCAATACAAAAGTCACTAATTCAAATAGCAACAAAAGCAGCACCCAAGCAGCCGTATCTAAAGTATTTGTAAAAGCCTCAAAAACCTGATAAATCGAAAAATCCGTACCAAACCGATGGGCTGCCGACGCCAAATCTTTTCTTAAAAATAAGCATACATTGATTAGTAGCGCTAAATAAACCGCATATTTGAAGATTAGATACCCATATTTTTTTAAGAAAGGAGAGATAGATTTCATGGCATACTAAAGCTGTACGTTTTTGTTTTAAGCAAAAATAAAAAATCGCAAACCTACAATTTCCATCCCTTATTTCAAATACCCTTGTCTAACTATTTTATCCTACTAATAATAAATGATACAGTATCATGGGTAGATTGCTATATTGCTATATTGCTATATTGTTTTATTGTTGTTGAAAGTCCGTACTAGATAGTCCCGTAAAAAATTGATAATCATGCGTTGTCTTCAATAATTCGTGGGGAAATAAATCCGTGGGGAAACTATCCGTGGTATTTTTAATCCGTGGGGAAATAAATCCGTGGAGAAACTATCCGTGGTATTTTTAATCCGCGGGGAAATTAAATTCGTGGAGAAACTATCCGTGGTATTTTTAATCCGTGGGGAAATTAAATTCGTGGAAAAACTATCCGTGGTATTTTTAATCCGTGGGGAAAATAAATCCGTGGAGAAACTATCCGTGGTATTTTTAATCCGTGGGGAAAATAAATCCGTGGAGAAACTATCCGTGGTATTTTTAATCCGTGGGGAAATAAATCCGTGGAGAAACTATCCGTGGTATTTTTAATCCGTGGGGAAATTAAATTCGTGGAGAAAAATAGGCGCAGCTTATCTTCCAACAACTTCCCGTTACTAGAAGATTTTAGCAAAAAAAATCCTCAATGGTAATCCTGCTCCCCAGCCAAAACCCCCAAGGCCAAAATATTCGCAGCCGAAGGCAAAGGACAAGTCGCAAAATCCGTAAAAGCACAAGGCGGATTATGCGCTTTATTAAAATCAATCATCGTTTTATTGACCTCATCTACCTTTGGCACATATAAATACCGACCAGCCCCATAAGTCGTCTCGCCCGTCGTATCATCTGCAAAAATGATGAAATAAGCATCGGGGCCACCATCTAAAGCCTCTAATCGGTACCCAACATCGTCAATCTCAAAATGCAAATAGCCTTCTAATTGCATCGTTACGTCCATATCAATCACATTTCTTAGTGTAATGGTCGCTTCTTTTGTAGCGGGTTTTAAGATAGCTGGAATTTGCCACGCTTCCGAAAAAGGAAAATGAGTAATTCCTTTAAACGTCTTTATTGCAGGATTTTGGCTATCTTTTAGTCGAATGCCAAAGCGATTTTCTCTTTGAATCAAATACCAGCTTAAAGGACCCAAAGTCAAAGTCGTTGGATGCCCTGCTTTATCTGGCACTAGCGGTATATTTTTTGGAGATGCTTCCCCTAATTTTACGGGCACTTCTTCCTTAATAATCATCGTTACCAGTCCATTTTCTAAGATAAATTGCCCCATTTCCTTAGGTGCACTGGCTGGAAAAACCAATTGATTAGCGGCATCGCTGCCAAAGGTTGTAATGCCTTCTTTTAGCCAAAACAACCCCGCTAAGGATAACCAACCATCTGCCGACGTAACCTCCTGAACTCTTGCAGTTTGCCATTGTTTGATTTGCTCTTTTTGCAAGTTCGTCGCCTCTTCTGCTAGAGGTTGAACTTTGGCGGAACAAGCTACTAAAAGGAAGACACTACAACAGCAATAAAACGGGCTAAATTTTGACATTTTTAATTGAATTTAAAACGAGACAAAAAGGAGAATTGCCCTAAAGTTAAAAATAGTTGAGCAGTGCGGCTACATTCCTACTGATTTAATTGCAACGTTCTTTTTTATTTTTAAACAGCCCTTTCTTTTCTCCAAGAGATATTCTATTTTTGCCGTCCTAACATTCGTTTTCACAAACGGATTTAGGTTTATTCGGGATGTAGCGCAGTCCGGTAGCGCACTGGTCTGGGGGACCAGGGGTCGCAGGTTCAAATCCTGTCATCCCGACAATAAAGCCCTGTAAACAATTTATTTACAGGGCTTCTGTATTTTAGATATTATCTTGTGGGCAATGATTTTTTAACTAAAAATAAGCTTTTTAGTCTATTGGAGGATGCTCCCCAACTAAAAGTAAGAGTCGTCGAATATTGACCAATTCTGGCCGATTGAGTTGTAATAATTCAATCGTTGCCCTGCCTGTAGCAGATATACCAATTATCAATAAACCATCATTACTCCACGTAAAATGGTCTGCCCATTTAGCTTTTCTTGGATTAAAAAGAGGAACAATTTGATTACTTAGGAGGTCAGAAGCTTCGATTTTGTTGTATTTTGAACCATTGCATCCATTACAAGAGTAGGCAAGATTTATTAGTTCAGAAGTTCCATTTTTGCTGATTGGAATAATGTGTTCCGTATCATACGGGCCAGGGGCATAGGCTTTAGGGCATTTACAATATTCACATAAATATTTTGCCCTTTTAGCTACTTCATTTTTTAATTTTGTAGAAACGTAACGATTTTTAGGCATAGGAAAGCGTACTTAAACCCATTTGTTTCATTAGTTCTTTAGGGGCAATCTTCTTTAGTTGAGATAACTCTATCAAGGCGGCTAAACGTTCAACACCTTTCTTTTCTCTTTTCTTAATTAACCGAAGTAGTTTGGTATGTTCTTCTTTGGAAATAGTTTCTTCTTTTAATTTTTGATTGAGCAAATCATATAAAAGAAGGGATTTTGAAGAAAGCAAAGGCTTATTAATTTGTAGTAATAATTGAGTTTCTCTTTTTGAGATAGATTTGACTTTTCTTTGTACTAACAAATGTGCCACTTCCTTTAGAAAGGTTTCTAAGGTAGATGTCTCCATATTTGAAACATCATTGAGTATTTCTTTCATACCTCCATTATTTGAATTTATTTCTATACTTGGCATAAACCTATTGATTTATACAAATTTAATCATTTTTAGCTAAAAATCAGCTTTTATAATGAATAATCACGTAGCCGTTTAATGTTATCCATTACAACTTAGATCTTACGTTTACTAGATTGAAATGATTGACTATATAAATCGGTTGCTCCAAAAAGAAAAAATTACCTTATATTTAGCCTTTTACTAAGATTTTAAAATAAAACATCTATTATCAAAATAAATAAATGACCCAAACTAAATTAACGCTAGACACCTTAGAATCTTGGCTCTGGGATTCTGCGAATATCCTCCGAGGGAGTATCGACTCTTCTGATTTCAAAAACTATATTTTTGGTTTGCTCTTTTTAAAGCGCTCGAATGATGTATTTGAAGAAGAAGTGGAGCAAATTATGGAACGAGAAGGCATTCCTCGGGCGGATGCGGAAGATGAATCTTACCTACAATTGCCGCCACAAGCGCGTTGGGCGCATATCATCCAAGCTACCGAAAATATTGGGATTGCTTTGGATAAGGCGTTTGCAGCGATTGAAAATGAAAATACCAGTTTGGAAGGCGTCATGACGGCGACTAAGTTTGGCGATAAAGAACGGTTATCGGATGAAGTATTGCAACGTTTATTGCGGCATTTTAACCAATATTCGCTGAGGAATGAGGATTTGGAATCGGCGGATTTATTGGGCGATGCTTACGAATATTTAATCAAGCAATTTGCGGATGATGCGGGGAAGAAAGGGGGCGAATTCTATACGCCACGGGGCGTGGTGAAGTTGATTGTGCAACTGATAAAACCTGCACCCAAGCATAAAGTCTATGACCCTACTTGTGGGTCGGGTGGGATGTTGATTGAATCGGCGCGCTATATTGCGAAACTACCGAATGGCAAAGTGGGCAATAATATCAACGTGTCTCTCTATGGACAAGAAAAGAACCTCAGTACTTGGGCGATTGGCAAATTGAATATGATTTTGCATAATTTTTCGGATGCACAGATTGAAAAAGGCGATACGCTGACCGACCCGAAACATAAAAACTTCGATACGGAATTAATGCTGTTCGACCGAGTAATTGCAAATCCACCTTTCTCGATGGGAAAATGGTGGACACCTGCGGAAACAACCTTGGAAAAAAAGATAGATAAAAACGGGAAGGAAAAGGAAATTGCCCCGAATTATAATAAAGTCGTCTCGGATAAATATGGCAGATTGCAATACGGTATTCCACCGAGAGGCTATGCGGATATGGCTTTTTTGCAGCATATTGTTGCGGTCTTAAAACAGGATGGCAAAGCAGGATTGGTTTTACCACACGGTACCCTTTTTCGTGGTGGGAGCGAAGGCAAAATTAGAACGGCATTAATCAAAGCGGATTTAATCGAGGGCATTGTGGGCATACCTTCTGCCTTATTTTATAATACTGGTATTCCTGCTTCGATTTGGATTATTAATAAAAATAAAACGAAAGCACAGAAAGATAAAATTACCATTATTGATGCCAGTAATGATTATAAAGATGGCAAAAATCAAAATGAATTATTAGCGGAACATTTGACAAAAATCACGACTGCCTACGATGCATATAAAGAGGTAGACAAATATATGCGGGTCGTAGAAGTAGCAGAAATAGCAGAAAATGATTATAACTTAAATATCTCTCGCTATATTGATACCAGCGAACCTGAACCCGAAGTGGATTTGCAATTGGTGAAACAAACTATTACCAATTTAGAGGAAAAAGAACGGGCGATTGATGCTCAATTAGCGGACTTTTTAAAAGAATTGGGGATATGAAAGAAAGGTATAAAATGAGTAAATTGGGTGAGATTCCTCTGGATTGGGAAATAGTTAAAATAGAAGAAATTGCTGAGGTAAAAGGAGGTAAAAGATTACCTAAAGGTGAATCCTTAGTTGAACAAAAGAATAGCCATCCGTACATAAGAGTTGCAGATATGAACATGGGATGGGTTGATACTAATAACCTATTATATGTTCCAGATGAAGTTTTTCCAAAAATTTCTAGATATACTATAAATCATACTGATTTGTACATTTCTGTGGCTGGAACATTAGGGGTAGTAGGAAAAATACCCAAGAGTTTGGACGGTGCTAATTTAACGGAAAATGCTAATAAATTAACGAATATTCAAATTAGTCAATCTTTTTTACTGCAGTTATTGATTTCACCAATTATCCAAGATTCCATTGAAAAAGAAAAGACAAATAATGCTCAACCTAAATTAGCATTAACAAGAATTCGTAATTTTCTTATTCCGAAACCTCCCATAAAAGAACAACAAAAAATAGCCAAAATCCTAAGCACCGTAGATGAAAAAATAGCCGTCATTGACGAACAACTCCAAGCTACAAAGGCACTCAAAAAAGGACTGATGCAACGTCTATTGACCAAAGGGATTGGGCATACGGTGTTTAAAGATTCGGTTTTGGGGGAAATTCCTATGAAGTGGGAAGTGTTGAAGTTTGGAAAATTAATTAGTAAACATGGTTATGGTCCTAGATTTAGTTCAAAAGATTATGATAAAAATGGAAATGTAAAAACTATTAGAGGTACAGATATTAATCTTAATGGTGAAATTCTATTCAATCAAGTTCCCACCGCTAAATTACTAGAAGAAGTGATTTCAAATCACAAGTTGAAAAACTTAGATTTAGTTATGATAACAACTGCTGATTGTGGTCTTACAGGTGTATATGAGGAACAAGCCATTCCTTTTATCCCAAGTGCTTATGCTGTCAAAATTTCATTAAATGAACATGCTGATGCTTACTTTTTTAAATATTTATTACAAACAGATTTCACTAAAAATCAAGTTGAAAAATTTATTCGCAAGGGAACAGTCGGAAATTTGCCAGGTTCTGATATTCTGAAATTTAAATTTCGTGTTCCTCCTATTGAAGAACAACAGGAAATAGCAAAAATTCTTTCAATAGTAGACGAAAAACTCCAAGTTTTAAAAGACAAAAAAGCCCAATACCAAACCCTAAAAAAAGGCTTAATGCAAAACTTATTAACAGGAAAAATCAGAGTCAAACTAAACGACGCATAAATTATAGCCCAACATGAACAACAACCCAGAATATACCCAAAGCGAATTACCCGCTATCCAACTTTTCCAAAAATTGGGCTATCAATATTTGAATGGTAGCCAAACGGACGAACGAGCCGATAACACCGAAGTTTTACTTAAAAATCGCCTACGTGCTGCGATTCAACGCTTAAATCCGTGGATTAGTCCAGCCAATGCAGAAAAAGCCTACGATAAAATGACGAGGGTCAATGGCGCCTCTTTGATGGACATCAATCAACAAATTTGGCAATTGTTGCGAGGCGATACCTTTACGGTTAAACAGGTCATCGACGATAAAGAAGATTTTCATGCGGTGCGCTACATCGACTATCGAGCTGGACAGACCGCCAATAATGATTTTTTGGTGGTCAATCAGATGCGTTACCGCAATCGAGTTGGTCGGCAATCTATTCCCGATTTGGTGGTTTATGTCAACGGTCTGCCCATTGCGGTCTTGGAATGTAAATCACCTACCGCTGCCACCGCTTGGGATTCCGCTTATAGTGACTTGACGGAATACCAAGATTTAAATCCAAAGTTGTTTTATTATAATCAGATTTGTGTGGGATTATGGGGCGTTGGTGGCAAATACGGAGCGATAAATGCACCTCAAAAATTCTATTCTGTCTTTCGCACCCTCAAAGGTCAACCCACCGCTTTTTTAGGTAAAAATCCAACGGCACAAGCCGAATTAATTTATGCCCTTTTCCAAAAAGAAAGTTTGTTGGATATCCTGCGTCATTTTGTAATTTTTGAATTAGACGAAGGCACAACCATTAAAAAACTGCCCAGATACCAACAACTGCGAGCGACTAATAAAACCATCGCTCGTTTGCAAGCAGGAGAAGGCGGCGTGGTTTGGCATACGCAAGGGTCAGGCAAGTCGATAACGATGGCGTATGTTGCCCGAAAATTACAAGCACCAGAATTTGGGTTTAATAATCCAACGGTGTTGATAATGACCGACCGCAAGGACTTAGACCAACAAATAAGCAGTACTTTTAATAATATCGGTTTTAAGAATGTCGCCAATGCGAGTTCAGTCGTCCATTTAGATAAATTATTACGCAATGATTATGGCGGCATTATCACCACCACTTTGCAAAAATTCCAAGAACCCACTTCTGACCTACCCAATGAAACCGACCAAACTGAAATAGAAGAAAAAGGGGATTTAAGAGTAGAAAAAAATATTGAAGGCAGTTTTCTAACCAAGATTACCAAGGAATTAATCAACGGAAAATGGGTAGAAACCGAGCGCATAACGGTCGAATTAACCGCTTTATCCGAAAAAGAAAATCTATACATTTTAGTAGATGAAGCGCATCGGAGTCATTACGGTTTTTTAGCCGCTTTTATGCGTACCGTGTTGCCCAAAGCCAAATTTATTGCCTTTACAGGAACGCCTATTTCCAAAGAAGATAAATCCACTTTAGGCGAATTTTATGGGGGCGAATACATCGACGTTTATACCATCAAAGAATCGGTCGCAGATGGCGCAACGGTCGAATTATTATACGATGAAGGCATTGCCAAATTGGATGTTAAAAAAGACGCTTTAGACCTAGAATTTGAAGAAAAATTTGGGAACGCCTCCGCTGAAAAAAAGGACAAACTTAAAAAAGCCGCTTTAAAAAAATACGCCTTATCTTCCGAGCGAGTTATCGCTATCAGCAAGCATATTATTGACCATTTTTACACCAAAATTTATAAGGACGGACATAAAGCAATGCTTGTTTGTAGCGGTCGAGCCGCAGCGATAAAATACCAACAAGTATTACACAAATTAAAAGCGGATGGTTACCATGATTTTGAGGCGAAAGTAATTGTAAGTATTGGTTCACCCAAAACGGATGCCATTGCCAAAGAATATTATGAAACAGTAGAATGGAATAAGAAAGACCCTACCAATCAACGCCCAATTTGGGTGGTTGCACCCGAAAAAGTAAAGACCGCAACCGATGATTTTAAATTACCTTTTGGGGATGAAAGTGAAACCGAAAAATCGGGCAAAAAGAAGTACGATAATACCGCTTTTCTAATCGTTTCTGATATGTTGTTAACGGGATATGATGTACCCGTGGCGTCCTGTTTGTATTTGGATAAACCTTTAAAAGAGCATAATTTATTACAAGCCATTGCTAGGGTCAACCGTTCTGGAAAAGGCAAAAATGCGGGCTATATCGTTGATTATAATGGAATTACAGCTAATTTAATCGAAGCCTTAGAAATCTTTTCGGGCGATATTCGACCCGATGATATTTTAAAAAACCTGAACGAAGAATTGCCTCAATTAGAAATGAACCACACCAAATTGGTCGATTTCTTTAAACCGATGCGGATTGACCGAAATTATGAACGGGCAAAATATATAGATACGGCTATTCGGTACATTGAACCAATGGACAAAAGAGATGATTTTAAAGTATTGCTCAAGCAGTTTAATAAATCAGTCAATATTGTTTTGCCGAATGTCAAAGCCATTAAATATCAGCCAGATTTTAAATTATACAATGAAATCAAGCAAATTGCTCGCAATGCTTATCCAGAAGACGAAGGGCTAAAAATTAGTAAAGATGAAAGCAAGATGCTGCAAGCAATGATAGACGAGCATTTGACTGCCCAAGGGGTCGAAAATTTGTTGGCAGAACCGATTTCAATTATTGATAAAGAAAAATTTGCTGCCGCTATCGAAGACGCCTCTTCTGCCACAAAGGAATTAAAGATGCGGAATAATTTAAAGCATACCATTAAGGTCGGAAAAGATAAAAATCCCGACTTTTACAAACCATTAGCCCAGCGGATGGAAGAGTTATTAAAACTCAAAGAGGCAAAAATGATTGATGAGGCACAGTTGCTGTTGGCTTACGTGGATATGCAGGACGAGATTATCGACGAAGAAAAAGAAGGGCTTGAAAAAGGCTTTGATACCGAAGGAAAACGAGCACTTTATACGTCCATGAAATTATTGTTTCCTGATGGTGCAGAAGATGCGACGAAATCCTTACTGCATAGTATTAAAGGGGAATTGGGGATTATTGGTTGGGAAGGAAAAGGTCGGGTTTTAAAAGATATTGAAAATAAAATAATGCGCAATTTAAAAATGGCGGATATTGATAGAAAAGTAGCGAAAGCAAAGGCGAAGGAGATGGTGGAAACGTTGAAAAATAATAAATAAACTGGTAGAAAAGCATACGATGCCTAAAGTACAATACGGAACAAAAACAATCGAATATGACATTCTCGAAAAAGAGGACTTGCAATCGCATTACATTACCGTAGAAAAAGGAACAGGCGTGATACTAAAAGGTAAACGTATACCTACCGAACAATCAGACAAACTCATCCTCAAAAAAGCGAGATGGATAATTGATAAATTAGCTTTGGTAGAATCTATCCAAGAAGATGACATTGTTACAGGTTCAAGAATTCAATACTTAGGACGAAAATATTATGTCCAAATTTTTATTCAAAAAGAAGGAAAAGAAATAACGATAGATTTTACAGCGGCAAAATTTAAAGTACATGTCCCTGAATCCTTAAATAATCAACAAGAAATTAAGTATGCCTTCTCTAGATTTCTAGGTAGAAAAGCCGTGGAAAAAATAGCGCCAAGAGTGCGTAAATGGTCAAAAGAAACAGGATTGGTTTATGAGGCATTAAAATTTAGAAAATTAGAAAAACGTTGGGGAAGTTGTACCCCTGCTAATAATATTATCCTCAATGTGGATGCCATTAAATTGCCGTTTAGTTTGATTGATTATTTGATAGTGCATGAATTAGTTCATACCAAGATTAAAAACCATTCTAAGGAATTTTGGGCGGAAGTTGCTCAACATTTGCCTAAATGGAAAACTTTGGATGCGGAGATGTATGGGATGAAATTGTAGGGCTTGCAGCGGAGCATTGATTATCAGATATTTGCAATATGATTACTTCGAAAAGAGACTCAGTTATACAAAAAAATAGGGCATTAAAATACTAGACTATGAATTCTACCATACCATTACCCACCTTAAACCATCCAGAAGTCAGTGCTTTTTACGAACACGACTTGTCCATCCCTATAGAAAAAGTAGAAGCGATACTAGCATTACCACGGGAAACCCTTATTCAAGATATGGAAACCCTACTTTTGGATGCTATTGAGCGCAATGATTTTTTTCAAAATTATGAAGACAAGGATAAATGGTGGGAGTTTCCTACACATGCGCTGTATATGTTGGTGGAACTCAAGGCAACAGCAGCTTTACCAACTATCCTTAAATTATTACAACAAGGGAGGGATTTTTCGAATAATTGGTTTGGCGATGGTATTACGGAATATTTTTGGCAAGTGTTGTATCATTTAGGAGCGGGTTCTTTTTCCATATTTAAAGACCTCGTTTTAGAACCAGGAGACTGGGTCAATAGAATTGTGCCTTCAACTGCTTTAGCACAAATTGCATTGCATCAACCAGAAAAAAAAGCAGAAATTATCGGATGGTTCGACGAAATTTTAGCTGATTTTTTAGCAATGGAAGAAGGAAACCCCTCCTTAGATAGTGAAGTTATTGCTTCGCTTGTTTGTGATTTAATAGACCTTAGAGCTAAAGAATTATTACCTAGTATCGAAGCACTTTATGATAGGGGGTTGGTTTTTAGTGGAATCACAGGAGATTATGCAGCTATTAAAAAGGATATTAGTGAGGTAAAAGCCACTTATGATAAACGTAGCATAACCACTTCTATTTTTGACCAATACGAAGAAGTTATGAGCTGGCATGGCTATAGAATGCGGTATGATGAAGCATATAAACAAAAAAATACTTATACGCCTACTAAGTCTGACAAAAAAGTTGATTACTTTTCATCCCCGCCAACACCAGTAACGATTAAGCGAACTGAAAAAAAGGTTGGTCGGAATGACCCGTGTATCTGTGGTAGTGGAAAAAAATATAAAAAATGCTGTTTAAAAAAATAATTTAATCCTTAATTATTTGATTGTCCAGCGTACATCCTAAATTACTGTAGCTTAGATTTACAAAATAATATATAACCCATGTACGACCTAATAGGAGACATCCACGGACACGCCACCGAGTTAACCCAACTCCTCCAAAAACTCGGCTACACCCAAAATAAAAACGGTGTCTACGCCCACCCCACCCGCAAAGTCATTTTTGCAGGAGACTTCATAGACCGAGGCAACGAAGTAAGGGAAGTCTTACAAATTGCCAAAGGCATGACCGATGCAGGCACTGCCTTAGCGGTGATGGGCAACCATGAATATAACATCCTTTGCTATCATACCAAAAATGAGCAAGGAGAATATCTTCGATTGCATACCGACAAGAATAAAAAACAGCAACAAGCGACCGAGGATGCCTTTAAAGATTATCGGGAGGAATGGCAAATGTACCTAGATTGGATGATGGAATTACCTATCTGGTTAGATTTAGGCGATTTACGCATTATCCATGCTTGTTGGCAACCTACCTTTATTGAACAAATACAAAGTGCCATTGCTGGTAATCGCTTAACACCTAGTTTTTTACAAGCATCTGCGGTTGAAGGAAATTGGGAATACGAGGCGATTGAAATATTGCTAAAAGGGTTGGAACAAGCATTGCCCGATGGGGAGTTTTTCTATGATAAAGACGGACATCAACGAACGGCTATGCGGATTCAATGGTGGAAAGCACCTGAGGGGTTAACGAGGAGTGAGTATGGTTTGGGTATTCCATCGTCAGATGTACCGATTCCACTTGCTTGGTCCACTAATTTTCATTATTCGCCAACGGATATTCCTGTATTTATTGGGCATTATTGGTTGAGGGCTGAACAGCCTAGTTTGCAGAGTCCATCGGTTTGTTGTTTGGATTATAGTGTGGCGAAAGCAGGTCAATTAGTGGGGTATCGTTGGCAGGAAGGTACACCAATCAGCAATGATAATTTTGTATGGGTAAAAGGAATCAAACAATAGTATTAGAATTGTTTTGATAGGGATGCAATGCTAATCGCCAAGGACAAAGCGTTTTGCCCTGTAATAGGTCATGTGTTTAACTTTATTTATTTTCATTAATTATCCCTCGTTTTTACAGCTATTTAAGCACCATTAACCGCTGAGTAACCACCTGACTTTCACTCCGAAGCACCACAAAATACATCCCCGTATTTAAATCATTAATAGCTAAATTCTGTTGATGACTACCAGCCAATTTCTCTTGAAAAGAAATAATAGATTTAATGGGTTGCCCCGTGAAAGAATACAGGTCAATTGCCACCTTACTTGGCGCAACTAAAGAAAAATCAATACGAATCCATTGATTGGCTGGATTAGGCTGAATGGTCATATTGATAGTTTCTGTAAGGCTTAACTTTGATAGATTTACTGCTCCCGTATTTCTTGAAGCATTGATAGTCGTCGCCGTCGCAGCACTACAGGGAGCTATTTTAGCTGTAAAATTACTATTCGCTGTTGCATGAAAATTTTCTTCTAAAACAATGGCGGTTCCAGCGGTATAAGTTACCCTAAAATTAGCGGGTATCGTTGCAGCTGAAGTTAAAGTTCCACTCGCTTCATAAGTCGTATTGTCGGTCACTGGCGAGTGCACTTCTAAGGTATTTGGGCAATCCGACACAACCAGTGGATTGACCGTTATGCTAAAAGATTGGCTAACTCCTGTACATCCATTTAGCGTGGGTGTAACTGTAATATTGCCCGTAATAGGCGTGCTTCCTCCATTAATGGCGGTAAAAGCAAGGATATTTCCCGTACCATTTGTATCCAAGCCTATACTTGCATTATCATTCGTCCAAATAAAAGTAGCACCGCTTGTGCCTGAAAAAACAATAGTGGCAACCGTATTTTCTGCAGTAATTATTTGATTATTAATGGCATCAAATGTAGGGTTATTTGGGTCAACTAATGCATGGCTTAATTCATTGGACGGACAACCAGCTAATGTTACCGCTATTTCGGTGTAAACCCCTGCGTCGAGTGACGCCATATCATAGCTAG
>JAFMDF010000081.1 GCA_017857395.1 Bacteroidota bacterium
CTTACTGATTTACAGTCACATGTGAAAAATAATTAAGTTTAATTTAGTTCCTTTAGAAACGACCCAAAAATTACTTTCTTTTTTTAACAAAGCTTCTTCTTGATTATCCGCTTTAGGATACAATAAAATAGAAGTAATAGCTGCCGTATCTAATTGGATTAACTCGGTCTTAAAAGTTCTAGTTTTTTTCTCAAATGCAAATTGTGTTGCTAGAAATACAACTAGTAAGGATAAAAATATTAATAAGAGGGTTTTATTTTTCATATCAGCATCTGTTAATCAATTTTCAATTTAAAATGTTCAATGTTCAATTTTCAAAAAGTAGTAATTCAAATGTTTGAAAATTCTAGATTGAAAATTGAAAATTCAAAAATCATACGTATCGTTCTTGCATCCGTTGCATTCTTCGATTTCTAGCACTAAAATTTCGGTATAGCGCATAAAATAAGACCAAAAGTAATGGCAAACCAAAGTTTAGGTATTTTATCATATCTCGTTTTCCTGAATTTTCATCTCCTAAGTATTCACTATCAATGGGTCTAGAAGCAACGCCCTTAGTTCTCAGTTCGATTAAACCAGTATCGTCGGACAACCAATCAATACTATTAACCATTAAGCTGGAATTATCGGAACGCTGTCCACCTTGTTGACCCGCAGTAGCATAATCTCCATCTCCAAAAACAACTAATTTTCCACCTGTAATATTATTTTCTAAAACGCCACCAACTACTAAATTGCCTGCGGGTAAATCTGCTGCTGTCCATTTTCGCTGCACATCAAAATAATGTGGAGGCCGAATAGTACCTGATTGAGAAGAAGAAAAAGCTATCGGTGTAAAAGTGCCAATACTATCTCCTAAATAGCGAATTGGGCTCGCAAAAGGCATAATAATTTGCTCCAATCCTTTGGTAATAGGGTGGTCTGCAAAATTAGAAATGAGCGGTAAAAATGGAAAACTAACGGGTGTATTCATCATAAAAGGCCCTTGTCTTTGTTGGACAGTTACACTTCCACAAGAAGCATCAATTAAAAAACTGCCTTCTACTTCAATGCCTTTTCCTTGTAACCAAGTTTCTAAACCTGTGGTTAAATCGGTGCCTTGAGCGGTCTGTAAATCGCCATTGACTCGATTAATACTCACCATTATCTTGCCACCTTTATTATAATAGGCATCTAATTTGGCTAAATGGCTAGGCGGAATAGAATCTTTTGGCGCTACGATAGCAATGGCCTTAAACCGACTAGAAATTTCTGTTTCTGTATTAAGGTCAATATTTTCGACTGAATATAAGATGGAAAGAGACTGATAGACTTGTTGCAAATCAGACAAGGAAGGTTCGCCATGTCCTTGTACCAAACCAATTGATGGTTTTTCCAAAACAGCTAATTTTTTGATAGCCGTTGATAGCGCATATTCCATACCAGAGCCAGCAACTAATACAGGCAATACTTCTTTTTGTTCCCCAACTTGAAGCATTGCACCAGAAAATACTTGTTGCTGTTTGACTTGGTCTTTTTCCTCTACTCGAACCATTAGTGGCTGAATCCCATTCTGGATAGCGGCTTGCTTTTCCTCTTCTTCCTTGGGGTCAATAAATTCAAAATCTATCATACCATTGGAAAGGGTGGAATATTCAAACAACATATCTTGAAAATCATTTTTGATTTTCTTCATCTGTTGGGGCATATCTTCTGAGAAGTAAGCGGAAATAGTTAAAGGTTCTTCAAGGTCGCCAATAATGTCTTTTGTTGCATCACTTAGCGTAAATTCTTTGTCTTCTGTTAAATCTAACCTGAAAAAGAAACGACGGGAAAGCAGGTTGACTAACACCAGAATCCCAATAATTAATAAAACGGAGACGGTATTTTTCATTGTTTTAAAAATTGATATAAATAGTTTGTAGGAGCGCAAATTTAAATAAAGCCCATCAATTTTTGAAAAAAATAGGCAATTAGAACAAATATTTTTTTGTTAAAACTGTTTTGAAGAAATGATGAGTGATAAGTGATGAATTTTAAAAAAAGGAACAAAATCCGACAAGCACATTGAAAATAGAAAAGTAGTTGACACTCAAATCACCTCGTAACGGGAAGTTATGGGGTGATAGTGCCGAGCATCACGGGGTAACAAGGTGCTGATTTAGCTGAAATGGCAGAAAATGTAAGCGCCATGGATGGGGAGTTTAGGATTCCGACTTTGTTGAAAATATTGGATGTGGAAACGAAACTATAATTATCGGGACGGGGGCAATTAAAAATTTAAAAACCTAAAATACCTTTGTTGCCCGAACAGTTATGTATTTTTGCAATTCCAAATTTGGTTTTGCCTATTATCAAGACATTTCCGTTACTTGATAATTTTGCTAAAACAGTTTTAAAATTAACCAGTAACGGGAAGTTACTGGTTAATAGTATTTGAGAAAATATAACACACACTTGGTTGAAAAAATTGACATAGCTTCCTTTTTTAATGCGTCCGAAAAGATGCCACTTTTTGATGTCCGAACCCCTGCTGAATTTTCAAAAGGACATATTCCGAATGCATTTAATTTAGCCCTGTTTTCTAATGAAGAAAGAGCTATAGTTGGTACCATCTACAAAAAAGAAGACCCTAAACAAGCCCTGCTAAAAGGTTTAGAATTTGTTGGACCAAAAATGAGGTTATTGATAGAAGAAGTCGAGAAAAAAACGAAGCATAAGACCGTAGCGGTACATTGTTGGCGAGGTGGAAAGCGAAGCGGGAGTGTAGGATGGTTATTAGGAATGGCAGGTTTTGAAGTAAAGACGATTATTGGAGGCTATAAAGCTTACCGCAACTTTATTTTAAATCAATTTTATCAGCAAAAATTAGAGCTATTAGTTTTAGGGGGCAAAACAGGTTGTGGCAAGACCAAAATTCTTCACGCTTTAAAAGAACAAGGGGAACAAATCATTGATTTAGAAGGCTTAGCGCATCACAAAGGTTCTGCGTTTGGCTTTATTGGCGAAGCACCCGCACCGACGGTAGAACAATTTGAAAATAACCTTTTTGAAGCCATTACTAGCTTAGATACTTCTCGTAGAATTTGGATAGAAAACGAAAGTAAACGAATTGGTAGGGTGTCTATTCCCAATGGATTTTGGGAACAAATGAAGGCCGCTCCATTAGTGAATATGACCTTACCATTTGAGGTACGATTAACGGTCTCCATAGAAAATTATTCGACGGAAGTGAAAGCCGATTTAGAAACCGCTTTTCATAATATTAAAAAACGATTGGGAGGTCAAAATTATCAAAGGGCGCTGGCTTATTTAGCAGTTGGTGATTTAAAATCAGCAGGAAGCATTGCCCTAAAATATTATGATAAGCAGTATCAATATATGTTAGAAAAAAATAAAACGAAAACGATTAAATATATGAATTTTGAGAACGATGAACCTGAAAAAACGGCTCAATTTTTAATAGCTTATGCGAATAAAGAATTAACTAAGTAACATTGAAAAATAAAGGATACATTTAATATCCATGGCCTAATAAATCCGTAGCAAATCAAATGTAATTAGTTCAATTTATTTTTTATCCATTACTAAACGGTTGAAATTAAAAATTTACTCACGAAAAAAAGAAAGTGCTAAAAACATATAAACTAACGCAATATTCACATGGAGCAGGCTGTGGCTGTAAAATAGCTCCTAAAGTTTTAGATACGATTTTAAAGAAAGGGACAACGACTTTCAATTTTCCGAATCTAATAGTGGGGAATGAAGAAAGAGATGACGCAGCAGTCGTAGATTTAGGAGATGGAACAGGGATAGTTAGCACCACTGATTTTTTTATGCCGATTGTAGATGACGCAGAAGACTTTGGAAGGATTGCTGCAGTTAATGCCATCAGCGATATTTATGCGATGGGCGGAAAACCATTGGTAGCGATTGCTATTTTAGGTTGGCCGATTAATGAAATACCAGCAGAGGTAGCGAATAAAGTGATTGAAGGAGGCCGAAAAGCTTGTTTAGATGCTGGAATTGCCTTAGCAGGTGGGCATAGTATTGATAGTCCGGAACCTATTTTTGGTTTAGCAGTTACAGGCCGCGTCCCTTTAAAAAACCTAAAGAGAAATGGAGGTGCTACCTTAACTTGTCAATTGTTTTTGACAAAGCCAATAGGCGTAGGCATTTTATCGACGGCGCAAAAGAAAAATAAATTGCGAGCGACGGAACAATTTATGGCGAGAGATAGCATGGTTCAATTAAATAAGATAGGTGCAATTTTTGCAGCATTGCCTTACATTAAAGCCATGACGGATGTGACAGGTTTCGGTTTATTAGGGCATTTATCGGAAATGTGTGCAGCGAGCAATTTATCGGCCAAAATTGATTTTGATGAAGTACCTTTGCTGGATAAATCAGTGATTGATTATTATTTAGCAGCAGGCTGTGTGCCTGGTGGAACAACTAGGAACTGGGAAAGTTATGGCCATAAAATTGGACAACTATCGGATTACCAGAAAAATATATTATGCGACCCACAAACGAGTGGCGGACTTTTAGTAGCAGTCGAATCTGCTGAAATAGACAACTTTTTAAAAATTACAAAAGCGGAAGGTTTAAGTTTAGAGTCGATTGGACATTTTACCCCATTGGGCGATAAGTTGGTTGAAATTGCTTGAACCAGAAAGAAGTCAGACATCCTTTATTTGACTATTTAAGGGGTCAGACATAATTGTTGTATTGTTAAAATTGTTTTATTGTTATCGTAACACATTGCCAAACAACAATTTAGCAATAAAACAATTCAACAATTATTGCCCGAATAAATCTGCCCGACCCCTTATCAACCTTTAGACCCTAATACCTTTGCACCTTAAAAATAAAATAATATGCAATTAATAGACGGTAAAGCGTTAGCCAATACAATCAAAGAGGAAATAGCTGTGGAAACAGCGGCGTTGAAAAAAGCAGGTGGAAAGACACCTCATTTAGCAGCAGTGCTAATAGGAGATGATCCTGCTAGTGCGGTATATGTTCGTAATAAAGTAAAAGCTTGTGAGAAAGTGGGCTTTAAATCTACCTTAGTGCGACGTGGTGCCGATACTTCGGAAGCAGAAGTTTTAGCCATTGTCAAACAATTAAATGAAGACCCAGATATTGATGGTTTTATAGTGCAATTGCCCTTACCGAAACATATTAATGAAGAAAAAGTGAATTTGGCAATTGACCCGAAAAAAGATGTAGATGGATTTCATCCGATGAATGTTGGGCGAATGACCTTGGGTTTACCAAGTTATTTGCCAGCGACACCATTTGGGATTATGCAAATGTTAGACCGTTATGAAATTGAGACTTCTGGAAAGCATTGCGTGGTCATTGGCCGAAGTAATATTGTGGGTACGCCCATGAGTATCCTACTGTCTAGAAAAGCAAAAGTGGGGAATTGTACCGTTACTTTAACGCATAGTAGAACCAAGGATTTAAAAGCAGAAACCCTTCGAGCAGATATTATTATTGCTGCAATTGGTCGTCCTGACTATTTAACGGCAGATATGGTAAAAGAAGGCGTCGTCGTTATTGACGTTGGGATTAATAGAGTAGATGACGCGAGTAGAAAAAGAGGCTATCGTTTAGTTGGAGATGCTGATTTTGATGGCATTGCGGCAAAGAGTAGTTTTATTACACCCGTTCCAGGAGGTGTTGGCCCAATGACGATTACATCTTTATTAATGAATACTTTGAAAGCTTCTAAAAAAGAAATTTATGGATAAGAGCGATGTTGCGATGTTGCCATGTTGTTTAAGTAACAAGGCAACATCGCAACACGGCAACACCGCAACAAAAATTACCCATTCCAAGACAAATTTTTATTTTTTTGATGTAAAATTAAAGCAATTACCTGTTTTTGACTAATTTAGCTGTATTCTCAGTTTGACGATTCTTAAATACAGGTATTGTATGTTTAAAAGATTACCCTTTTTTGTACTATTGACTTTCCTAATTATAGGAAGCACATTCCTTTTGCTTCTAAAAGAAGAAAGAGTTATTACAAAGGAAAAGCCCACAAAGTTGGCAGAAAAATACGTTCCTAGTGATCAATTTTTTCTGCAACGTTCTTTCCCTGACCCTTCTTTCGATTTAACGACTTACACCGCCGCTTTAAAGGGGGCTAAAATGGCTGCCAAAGCTAGAAATAATAATAATTTCACGAAGAACTGGCAAACCGAAGGCCCTGGTAACCTAGGCGCTAGAGTCAATACGATTGCCGTACATCCAACGAATGACCAAATCATTTTTGCAGGATATTCTGGTGGCGGCGTCTTCCGAACCATGGACGGCGGGAATACATGGAAACCTGTTTTTGATGATCAATTATTTTTAGCAATTGGAGATATTGTTTTTGACCCTCAAGACCCGAATACGGTATATGTAGGAACAGGAGACCCAAACGTTTCTGGATTTCCTTTCTTAGGAGATGGCGTCTATAAAAGTACTGATTTAGGACAGACTTGGCAATATATTGGTTTGGAGGAATTGCGGATTATTTCTAAGATAATCGTGCATCCTACTGATAACCAAACGATATATGTAGCGGCAATGGGTTTGCCATTTGAACCAAATACCAATAAAGGTTTATACAAAACAACCAATGGCGGAGAGACTTGGGAACAAGTGCTTTTTTTGGGAGGCATTACGGGTGTTATTGATGTGGTTTTGGATGAAAAAGATTCAAATATTTTATATGCCGCAGGATGGGATAGATTGAGGAATAATCAAATTTCTGAAACAAAAGGGCAGGGGGCTAAAATTTATAAATCTATTGATGGTGGATTAAATTGGAAACAATTAACAGGTGGTTTGCCGCTTGATGATCAATCTAGAATCGGATTAGCGACGACCAAAGATGGGGTTTTGGCAGTTTATGTAGATACAGACCATAATTTTCAGGGTTTGTATAAAACGACGGATGGCGGAAACAGTTGGCTTCGGTTACCCACAGATGAGGCGGATAGCGGATTCAATACAGGTCTATTTGGTGGTTTTGGTTGGTATTTTGCTAAAATTAGGGTCAATCCAAGTAATGATAAAGATATTTCCGTTTTAGGGGTACAAGCCTTTCGAACAAGAGACGGTGGTCTTTCTTGGGAATTAATTAATAAAGGTGCTTCCATTGGGGTGCATTCAGATATTCATGAATTAGTTTTTACCAATAAGGGCGACGCATTGATGGGGACGGATGGTGGGATGTACCGTTTTGATGAAAATGGGCAGAATTGGCGCGATATTGAAAATATTCCTGCGACTCAGGTATATAGAGTCGCTTATAACCCGCATGAACCAGCGAATTATTATGCGGGTACTCAGGACAATGGAACGGCTGGTGGGAATTATCAAAATATGGATAATTGGGAGCGGATATTTGGCGGTGATGGCTTTCAAATGGTGTTTCATCCCAATAATCCCAATATTTTTTATGCAGAATCACAAAGAGGCAACATTAGTGTGACGGTAGATGGTGGAGAAACATGGCAGGATGCTAGGGAAGGTATTGATTCGGGCGATAGAAAAAATTGGGATACGCCTTATTTTTTGAGCAGCCATAATCCCAATACTTTATATACGGCAACACACCGAATTTACAGAAGTACAGCAGGTGCTATTCCCAATTGGTTAGCCATTAGCCCAGATTTAACGGATGGCACAACCGAACACTTACGTCAAACAATTTCAACTATTTACCAATCGCCACTTGCTGCCAATATCCTTTATGCGGGTACAACGGATGGTAATATTTGGCGCTCTTTAAATGAAGGCACAAATTGGCAACAATTAAATGGCTTACCTAAAAGATATTTTACAGAAGTCGTAGCGTCTGCGGATAATTCAAGCACTGTTTTTGCAACCATTTCTGGCTATAAGGACAATGATAATACCCCACATATTTTTAAATCCACCAATCATGGAGACTCTTGGGAAGCGATCGCAGGAAATTTACCGCCTTTAGCAATTAACGCCTTACAAGTAATTCCTGGATATGATGATCAAATCTTATTTGTGGGCACAGACGGCGGTGTTTATGGCACCATAGATGGCGGTTTAGTCTGGGAAAGAGTAGGGGAGAACATGCCGATTATTGCGACTTATGATTTGGAATGGAATCGAGGAGAAAACACTTTGGCAGCAGGTACTTTTGCCCGTTCTATTTTGTCTTATGATTTAACGGGGATTGTAGAAGGGGATAATTTATCTTCTGTTAACTTTAAAACTGAAGAAACCAATCAATTAACGGTATACCCCAATCCAGCAAATCGTGAAATAACTTTAGCATTTTTAAACAACAAACCTAGCAAACAGGTATTCGTTGCTATTTATACGATGGACGGAAAATTGATGAAACAAGCGGTGCAAAGAACAGATCGGGAAGTTGTTTGGAAAGTCGAAGTAAACGATTTGCCTACGGGGATTTATTTGGTGAAAGTACAGGGGGAATTATTTAGTTTTACGGAGCGGTTTGTGAAGATTTGAATTTTTCTAACTATATTTCGCCTCGTCGCCTGTGGCGACTCGGCGGGGGATTATAAGGGGAGAGCAATTCTTGGTTTTTCATTGGAAAACCAAGAATTGCTCTCCCCTTATACCCATTTTGCGAGGCGGCGAAGCTGTCGAGCAAAATATAAAGAAATTAATGAATCACTATAATAAATAGCTTAAAAAATGATAGTATTGAATTTTTAATCTATGACCACAATCATAATTTAGTTGAAGTTATTTATTAACAATAAATTTGTTAAAGGAATTACTAAAAAAGCCCTTGAAATAAAATCATTCCAAGGGCTTTTTTAGTATTAGCATAAACCCAATAGCACCACCCTCACTTTGCGCCACCACTTTCATACCTACTTACCTCACATTCATTTCAATCTATTTTCACAAACTTCCGCATCATCTGTACCTTCCCATTAGCCATACTTAAATAATAAATACCATTTTTTAAACCACTAACGTCTAACTGGGTATGGTGGATATTTTGTCCTAATTGTTGATGAATGACTCGATGTCCTAAACAGTCATACACTTCAAGCTGCGTTTGTTGTTTTGGGAATTGAAATTTAAAATCGACTGATAATTGATTTAGAACAGGGTTGGGACCTATTTTTAGCTGTTTACTGGCTGTTTTGCCGACTATTTCTTTATTGTTTTCTCGACTATCTCTAGCAACGCTTGGCATACTTTCCACTTGTTGATAACAAATATTATCTATGAAAAAATTGCTGTATGGAGCGGCATAAAAATTGATTCGCCCTAGACTAAGGATATAATCACCAGACTGACTGTATTGTCGATTATTAATAAATAGGGTATATTTATTAGCCGTTAAATCAACAAAAAATTCTATATCAACCCATTTGTCCTGAAAAGCAGAATTATTTTGGTCAAAAATATATTTCAAGCCATAATCATCGGTTGATGGATGCCCAAATATGTTAAAATAGGCACTCTGTCCCTTTTGAATAAACATCGTCCAAGAAAGTCTAAACATTCCGCTAAAGTCACCCTTTAATAGAAAGTTGACATCGGACAGATAGGGTCGCCTAAAAGCCAATACCTTATTTTCCTTTTCGCCTTCTTTAATGGTCTCCACAAAAGCACTGCGAGAACTATTCCCAAATAACGCCCAATTTTGACTTTGTGCCGCAATATCTGCTCCATCTGGATAGGCTTCAAAATCTTCATAAAGTAAGCCATCTGCCCCACAGGCGACTTGTCCTGACCCTGTATTACAAGCTATCGTTAATTCAAATTTTGCGGCATCATACCTATTTCTCGCATCTACCACAAAAAAATAATCCCCTTTGGGTGCATTGGGAATGACCAACATGGCTTCTTCGCTATCAGTGGATTTGAGCAAACCAATGCAACTATTAATATTGCAAAGGTCGTTTAACACAAATAAGCCTAATCTTCGGTAGTTACTTTGGCTAAGTTCTTTAAATCGGATGATTAAATCGCCAGGCTGATTGAGTTCAAATTTATAGAAAAATTCTCGACCATTATAGGTCTCTGTCGTGCAATCTCCGTAGCTGTGATATGCGCTAGTGCCGCCAAAAGTATGGTTAGTTATCGTTTGTCCACATTGTATCAAACCATCTACGAATTGGTTGAGGTCATAAGGACAAGGGTCTAGGCAATTGATAATGCCATCGCCATCACTGTCAATTTGCGGCGGCGTTCCGCAACCACATTCATCTGGTTCGATTTTAGTGGGGTCGTTTGGACATTTATCAAAACAATCCAAAGTTCCATCTTTATCGGTATCCACAAATCCTTCATCTACTAATCCATCTCCATCATTATCCAACCCATCACAGGTTTCCGTATCTTGACAATCTGCCGTCCCATCTCCATCTGTATCCCGAAAACCTTCGTCAATTCGACCATCTCCATCATTGTCCTTCCCATCACAGACTTCCACGTCTTGACAGTCTGCAATTCCATCTCTATCTGTATCCCGAAATCCTTCATCTATCCGACCGTCTCCATTATTGTCTTTCCCATCACAGACTTCCATGTCTTGACAATCTGCCGTGCCATCGCCATCGGTATCGGGAAACCCTTCATCTATCCGACCATCTCCATCATTGTCTTTTCCATCACAGACTTCCGTATCTTGACAATCTGCCGTACCATCTCCATCTGTATCGGGAAATCCTTCATCTACTAATCCATCTCCATCATTATCTAGTCCATCACAGATTTCCGTATCTTGACAATCTGCGGTTCCGTCTCCATCTGTATCGGGAAACCCTTCATCTATCCGACCATCTCCATCATTGTCTTTTCCATCACAGATTTCCGTATCTTGACAATCTGCCGTTCCGTCTCCATCTGTATCGGGAAATCCTTCATCAATTTGACCATCTCCATCATTGTCCTTTCCATCACAGATTTCCATGTCTTGACAGTCTGCGGTTCCGTCTCCATCCGTATCGGGAAATCCTTCATCAATTTGACCATCTCCATCATTATCTTTGCCATCACAGGTTTCTGTATCTTGACAATCTGCAATTCCATCACCATCTGTATCCGCAAATCCTTCATCTATATTTCCATCTCCATCATTGTCTTTCCCATCACAGACTTCCATGTCTTGACAATCTGCTAATCCATCACCATCTGTATCTGCAAATCCTTCATCTATATTTCCATCTCCATTATTATCTATTCCATCACAAATTTCTGTTATAGCGCAATCTGGAATCCCATTGCCGTCTGTATCTATAAATCCTTCATCTATATTGCCATCACAATTATTATCTATGCCATCACAGATTTCTAAGACGCCAGGGTTTATATTTTTATCTTTATCATTACAATCTGGCCCTAAAACTTGTGAATAATCTGTGCAGCCAATATAATAGCCGTCTCCATCTTCATCTATTTTGGCATGGCTGACTGTTGCTTCTTTCACAACGACACAATTAAGCGCATCATTGATGGACACTCGATAAGTACCAGGCGCTAGATTAGCATTGGTTGCCTGAAAGACATTATTACTCCATTTGTAGGTTAATTGTCCACTATTTCCTGTTGCACTCGCTTGTAAGGTCCCAGTAGTAGCCCCACAAGGAATGATATAATTAGGCAGGCTGCCAACTAATCCGCAAGTGGGATTAGTTAGTTGGAAACTACAAGTCTGTTCACAGTTATTGTTATCTTTTAATACAACAGTATAACTCCCTGCAAATAAGTCCAGCGTTACCTCCTGTGCTTTTAGAAAATCTAAATTAACTACTGACCCTGTCTGTTGATTTTTGAAAATAAGGCTATAATTTGGCAGCCCGCCTTTTAGGACAATCGACACTTTTCCTTGTGTGCCAATACTCGGTGGTTGTGCGATTACCTGACAGGAAAGGCTTAACAATTCTTCGTTTTGAATAGTTACCGAAGCAATAGATTCGCAACCACCTGCATCCGTAGCGGTGACCTGATACGTTCCTGTACCCAGATTGGTAATAGTTGCGGTACGTTGGTTATTAGACCATAAAAAACGATAGGGCATAATGCCATCTTCCGCAAAAGCTGTCAGTGAACTCGTTGCCGTCGAACAATCTATACTTCCTTCCGTTAAGGAAACCTTGAAGGTACAGTTTTGTACATTCACTTGAAAATCGCCATTCGTTTTACAATTAGCTTGGTCGGTTATTTCATAGGTAAACTGACCTGCGGGAAGCTTATCAATAACCGTCATAATCCCTAAATTAGATAATTGACTAAATAAATTTCCATTAGAATAATAGATACTTAAACGATATGGCTTTTTACCACCATTGATATTCAATTGCACTTGCCCGTCCTTTGATTCCTTCGTGTTAGCATTAGCCACAATCGTACTTATGCCAATTAGTTTTTCAGGGGCTAAGATACTAGCTGATTTTATCACTTGACAAGCACTTCCATCTAAAATAGAAACGGTATAAGTTCCTACGGATAGATTTGATAGGGTAGCACTAGTTGCCCCATGTTGCCATTGATAACTAATAGGCATTAAGGCATCCGCAACTACTGCGCTTAAGCTTCCTTTGTTGGTAGCACAAGTAAGGGTTTGATTATCTATACTCTGAACGGTCAAGTATTTTGATTTTAAATCCAAGATTTATGCTTGCAAAACGTTAGTTTTAACATTGATAATCAAATAGTTATATTTTTGTTAAGATTTTCTTAACAATTCACAAAACTTGACCGTTTCTAGTATAGCGTAGCCGATAATTGACAGTTCTCCGTTGGCATTTGGAAAGAATCGGTCGCTTCGCTGGCGCTGCCATCTGTTAGGTTAATTTGATAAGTGCCAGCGGCTAAATTAGCAACCTCGACTACATTCGTGTTGAAACTATTTGTAAATACGATTTGGTTATTGCTATTAATGATTTGAAGTTGATAAACGACTTGTCCGCCATTGATAATCACTTTTATCACCCCATCCGTAGCACTGATACTACTGGCTTTTTTAATAATTTGAGTCGTAATCTGAAGGGCGGTATTTGGTGCTTTAATTGTTTCAGCAGTACGTTTATTTTTTAGTAGGTAGGTGTCCGATAGCCCATCACTATGACCACTAACAGCAGGCAACAGCATAATCGCTAATAATAAAAATCGAAGAGTTGTTTTAGCCGTTTTTCGGAGTACATTTTTTACTAAATTCTTTGTAGATTTTAATAATTTCATGGGAATTAATTTATGTGGGATTTGGCTGGAAGAAAAGGGGCAGCATCATGGAATTTTTTAAGGGGGTAATTTTAGATTCCTTCAAAGAAAAACCTAAAATTACGCTCCTTTAATATCCCTTATTTGAGCAGCGTAACTTATTGACCGCAAAATAAAGGGGCGTAGCCTCGGAACTGTCTGTAGATAAATGATAGAGTACTTATTTTCAAAGGAGCATCGCTTCGACACCCTATTTTTAGCGTGTGGAAGCTACGCTCCTTTGAAGTTTTCTAAATATTTTTCCTCACTTCCACAGACAGAGCCAGGGCGATGCTCTTATTTTGAAGGTTCAGTCATTAAGTAGAATCAGCCAAATAAATGGCGATTACGAATTACTTGAGATTTTAATTATGACAGACTACTAATTACTTACTAAGGAAAGAAGGAGCATGCCCAAAAGTTTCAGAAAACACTTTAGAAAAATAGGAGACTTCTCTAAAACCAACATCAAAGGCAACCTCGGTAATAGATTTATTGGTGGTTTCTAATAGTTTTTATTTCTTGAAGTAAGTTGATTGTTTGCCACTTAGCCCTACTGCTTACTGCCGCTGACCCTTTTAGAAAGCATGCCCCAATCCTATGCCCAATCCAAATGTCCCCAAGGTAACACGAAAAAGAAATCCTCCTTCCGGCTTTTGATAGCGGTAGCCAAGATTAATTATAGGAATTGCCTTGAAACCTTCGTCCTCATCACATGGTGAAGCAAAAAGTCCTGTACTAAGGAAGCCTCCATTCGTTTCATCATCACTTTTGAAAGTTCCTAAAAATGCACCACCATTTACCTCGAAATGATTGTTCCCCTTTCCAGTAAGCATCGTTACCCCTAAAAGCCCTCCCCATGCATTAAAATGGCAAGAACCAAAAAAAGACGAGACATCCACATACCCCAAACCTGCTCTTCCATACCAATGAATTTTTGCTGACTTGGAACTAGAAAGCTTCTTTTCAATATTTACAGATACGGTGTTAATGAGGAGAAATGTGGATGCCTCCAAATATAAATTATTTTTGCTCATTCCTGGAGTTTCTTCCGTTTGAGCACTCATTAAATTAATACCTAAAAGAAAAATTAAACCTAAGAAAAATAAATGCTTCATATTATTTTATATTGAAGATGGTTTTATGCATAATAGGGATTTGTTCCCAAGAATAGTAATGATAATTATCGGGGTCAACATGGGGTGGATTTTGGACAAATCCCTATTATGTCCTCTTTGCCTTTTTTTTAAAAACTAAAAATAAAAGCTGTAGCATTGAATCTCGCAGGAAGGTCAAGACCAATAATAATAAGGAATTTTTCATGATAAAAAAATTAAGAGTGGAGGCAGCATCTTGCTGCCTCCTTTTTTTTGGGTTAAAGGGAATAGCCCTGTTATAAAAAATTTGAAAGAACTTATTGCTTCTTTTAAATATTCATTTATAACATAAATTGAGCGTGGAAGTCTCATACTACCCCTTCTCTAATTTGGAGAGTTAATAATTAGAATAAGGGTTTTCTTATAAAAATGAAACTTCAACTTATTCCAGATTTTTGTAGGGGCAATGCCTTGTGCTTGCCCAAATTTAATGAAAAACACCCCAAAAAGGGCAAGCACAAGGCATTGCCCCTACAGGATTATTTACAAAATTGAAGATTTTTGATATCACATTTTTTTTATAAGAAAATCTTTTAATTAGAATACTACAAAGGTGGGGTTTTAGCGCAAGCAAAGTTTACACTTATGTAACTATCGTTTACACTCATGTTGCAATTTTAGGGAGAGACATATATACTATTGTAACATAAAAAAAATAACTAATTGATTGTCAGTTACTTACGAAGGAAAGAAGGTGCATGCCCAAAAGTTTCAGAAAATACTCTAGAGAAATAGGAGACTTCTCTAAAACCAACATCAAAGGCAATCTCGGTAATAGATTTATTGGTTGTTTCTAATAATTTTTTAGCTGCTTGGAGGCGAATAGAACGGATAAGGTGACTGGTAGAATGGCCAGTTAAAGCGATTAATTTCCGGTGAACTTGTTGGCGACTTAAGAAAATACTTTTACAAAGTATTTCTACACTAAAATCGACATTATCCAAATTATCCAAAATAAGTGCTTTCACTTTTAAAAGAAATTCATCTTCTAGTTGAAAAGCAGGGTTATTATCAGCTTGTGGAGTATTTCCATTGATATATCTACTTTGTAATTGTGTTCTAAGTTCTAGGAGTTTGCGCAATCTTACTTCCAATTCTTGTGGTTCAAATGGTTTTGCGAGATAAGCATCCGCCCCATGTTCTAGTCCTGCAATTTTATCGGCTACCGTTGCTTTAGCAGTCAATAAGATGATAGGAATATGACTAGTTCTAGTATCTTTTTTTAAGGTCGCACATAATTCAAATCCATCTTTTTTGGGCATCATCACATCACTAATGATAATATCTGGGATGAATTCAATGGCTTTATCAATGCCTGCTTGTCCGTCTTGGGCAAAAGACAATTGGTATTGTTCTTCCAAACAGGCTTTTAAGTATAAGATAACATCCGTATTATCTTCTACAATTAATAATTGAGCTTGAGTTTGGTTTGGCTGGTCATTTGTTTCTAGAGATAAAGCAGTAGGTAATTGGGCAGTTGAAAATGCTTCCAATGTTAGGGATGTTTCTTTGATAAGTTCAAGATTTTTTATCGGTGCTGCTTGGGAGGTAACAGGTAGGAAAACCGTAAAAGTAGTGCCTTCTTGTAGAATGCTGTTGACTTTAATGTTTCCATTTAATAAATGAACCAATTCCTTAGTCAAAGCTAAACCGATGCCTGTCCCCATTCCTTGCTGATCATTAGGAACATCCGCTTGATAAAATCGGTCAAAAATAAAAGGGATATTCTTTTTGGAAATGCCAATACCAGAATCTTGTACTTTTATTAATAGTTGAGTATCCTCTTGTTGACCAAGATGTAAATTAACCAAGCCTCCCGCAGGCGTAAATTTTATCGCATTTGATAAAAGGTTAGACAAAATCTGTTGTATTTTCTCTCGGTCAAAATCCATGATAAAGGATTCCATTTCCCTAGAAAAGTGCATCCGAATATTTTTTGACTCTGCATAGGATTCAAAAGCTTCAAAAAGGTATTTGATAAAAAAAATAATATCTCCCTGTTCCATTTCTACCGGCATGGACTTAGATTCCAATTTGGATAAATCCAACATTTGGTTGATTAATCGTAATAATTGGTTGCCGTTTCGATTGACCAAGTTTGCGGCTTCTTGATGTCGAAAGCTATTTCTATCTTTAAAATACCGATTCATTTTATGGTTCATTCCCAAAATGACCGTTAAGGGGGTTCTAAACTCGTGAGTGATATTGGTATAAAGATGTGCTTTGGCTTCATTCAGTTCTTTAGTTCTCTGGGCTGCGGCTTTATCTGCCTTAAGGCGATTGGTTCGATAGCCAATACTGACGGCTAATAAGGTTAACATGGCAATAATAGCGATTCTATAAATGTCGAAACCATTATAGGGAAGGTCTAGGATATAAGGATCTAATAGAAAATGTACTAAAAGAAAATGGCCATTCATAAAAATACTGCTTATAAGTAATGGTAGAAAGGCTAGTAAAAATACTTTTTTAGACACATTTTTTTGTTGTGGTGCTATAAAAGCCATGACTAAGCCTGTTACTAGCGAAATTAGAATCAGCAGTAGTGCAAAAAGAAAAGCAGGTTCACGTATAGCATAATAATAATAATCGACCGTCATTTTATAGTTCCACCAGGCATTCAAATTACCAATAGCGGCAATGATAATGAAGACTGGAATAAACCATCTTGAAATAAAAGAGGCTTTGGCATAATTAAAATAAGTTTCTGTGAATTTTAAGAAACCTACTTCACATAAAAAAAAACCTAAAATCATTAAAGTAGCACTTATGTTTTTCCCTTCAGGAAAGGGTACAAACATAAAGTAATTGTCTGAACTAAAACCGAAGACAAAAAATAAGCCCAATACAAATAATACGAAATATAGATGAATTCGCTCCCTTTCTATCAAAAATAAAAGGAAGAAAAAAATACCCTGAATACTCAGTATGCCATAGAAAATTCCATTTTCCCATGCCTCCTTAACCTGGTTGGGAAAGAGCTCGGATGGGTCAACATGACCCAACGCAATCTGGTGCGTTAAATAATTAGGGTCAAGCCCTTCCATTCGAATAAAAAGATCAATGGTGTCGATTGGGCTAAGATCCAATTTAATAAAATTAGCCCAAAAATTAAAGGGACGCTCTTCTAAAGACACCTTGTCGCCCGTTCGTTGATGAATATAGCTATCATTCCCATCTGCCCAATAAGCATCTACATAATCAAAACCATACCGATAAGGAGTGTACAGGGTTTGTTCGCCATTAAAATAGGGGCTACCATAAAAACGAGTTTTTATCCAATAGACTTGATTGGAGACTGGTTTTGTGCTATAGACATCTTTCCAATCCAGCTGATTCCAATTTTTTGCGATGGAATCAATATTGACTGTGCCCGAAGCATCAACATATATCTCTTGATTTATAAAAAAATTAACATCAAAAGGAATACGTTCAAATAGATGCTTAGAGCTAAAATGTCCTTTAAATGGATAGCCTTCAAAAAGGGTCGGATGCATTGCTTCTTTAAGTAAAGAGAGATTTATCCGCTTGGGTCTTCTTTTTTTGTCTTTCATTGCCCCTTTATATCGAACATATAAGGTGACTATTTCATTTTGTTTTATTTCAAATCGAGCCAGATTAGCGGCAGAGGGAATTGATTTTTCTTGTTTAGACAAGCCAAATCCTGACTGTTGTTGGATGACACTGCCATCTGCTCGGACTAACCAAGCGTCGTTATATTGCCAACCTGCTCCCCAACGAATTGTTGAAAATCCAAATAAATAATTAGCTGCTTTTTGGCTATGTCCCCGAAGGTTTAGTTTTGCCCAATAGACCTGGTCGGCTTGAAAATTTTCTATGGTATTATTGGCGCTAAATAATTGATTTTTCCCGATTATTGCTTCAAATGGTGTAGTTCCCTTTTTATCGTGGAATATTTGTAATGTTTCTTCAAATGTATGGGACGCTTCAGCAAAACTATCCAAGGGCCAAGCGGCGGAATTGGGATTTTGGGCATAGGAGGTTACTATTGCTAATAAGAGTAAACTAATTATAAGGCAGCAATTGAGTAAACTTGTTGTTACTTTTGACAAATACGTATCTTTTTTTGGGGAAACAGATTTATGAAACCCAATTAAAAAGAAAGGTACAAAATAAAATTCTTCTTTCAGCTAATGAAAGAAGAATTTTGTCAATCAGTTATTTTTATAGAGAAATTCTGACAAGGTTATCAAGAACATAAAAGTACCCCGATTAAAAATTGGGATATTCCAGTAGCCACTTAGTAGTCTTCCATATTAAGGTCAACTCATTGGATAAATTTGTCCAAAAAAGTATGGCGAAACAGTAGGACGAGTAAGCTCCTACTGTTTCTCCATCAGTTCAACCCCAGTCCAATCTTCTGTTACCTCCGTTTCCATTAACCATTTGGCTTTAGTCAAAAATAATTTAGCCGTCAAGTCCGCTGGATGTTGTCTTAAGACATTTTTAAAAATGGAATGTGCTTCGTTGAAGGTTTGTTTAAAATATAGTTCTACCCCCTTTTCAAAATCGGCAAGCGTGGCTAATTTTAAATCTATCATCTCTGGTAAATCCCCATCAAAGCATTCGTAGATTTTTAAAGCTTCTTGTTTGCCTTTGACTTGCACTTGCCCTAAATAGCGGAGCTTAAAAGTGGTTTGGTCGTCCATTTTTTTCAAACAAGCTTCACTTAATAATATGTTTGCGCCATAATATTTGGTGAGGTTCTCAATTCGGGAAGCAGAGTTGACGGAATCAGAAATGGTGGTGGCATCCAATCTATTTTTATCGCCCGTTATCCCCATAATCAAGGAGCCAGTATGCATCCCCATGCCTACTTGAATAGCTTTTTTACCTTCTTGGATTCTTTGTTGATTATAGTTTTGTAAAATTTGCTGCATTTGAATCGCTGCCCATAAAGCATCCGTAGGGGAATCAGGAAAAATAGCCATAATCCCATCCCCCAAATATTGATTAACAAAGCCATTTTTTTGTTGAATAATAGGGCCCATTCGAGCATTATAGGCATTCACAAAACGGAAATTTTCGGAAGGTGTCATTTGCTCGGATAGACTGGTGTAAGACCGAATATCCGAAAAGAAAACCGTGACTTCTTTTTCCGTATTATCGCCTAAGTTGATTTGGGTGATATTGGTTTTACCAAGTGCTGCTAGGAATTCATTAGGGACAAAACGACTGATGGCTTGGTTAATCTGTTTTTGTTCTGCGAGCATTTTTTGTTGGTCAGCCAAGTTTTTTTGGAGGGCTGCGGCTTTATCTGCCTTAAGGCGATTGGTTCGATAGCCAATACTGACGGCTAATAAGGTTAACATGGCAATAATAGCGATTCTATAAATGTCGAAACCATTATAGGGAAGGTCTAGGATATAAGGATCTAATAGAAAATGTACTAAAAGAAAATGGCCATTCATAAAAATACTGCTTATAAGTAATGGTAGAAAGGCTAGTAAAAATACTTTTTTAGACACATTTTTTTGTTGTGGTGCTATAAAAGCCATGACTAAGCCTGTTACTAGCGAAATTAGAATCAGCAGTAGTGCAAAAAGAAAAGCAGGTTCACGTATAGCATAATAATAATAATCGACCGTCATTTTATAGTTCCACCAGGCATTCAAATTACCAATAGCGGCAATGATAATGAAGACTGGAATAAACCATCTTGAAATAAAAGAGGCTTTGGCATAATTAAAATAAGTTTCTGTGAATTTTAAGAAACCTACTTCACATAAAAAAAAACCTAAAATCATTAAAGTAGCACTTATGTTTTTCCCTTCAGGAAAGGGTACAAACATAAAGTAATTGTCTGAACTAAAACCGAAGACAAAAAATAAGCCCAATACAAATAATACGAAATATAGATGAATTCGCTCCCTTTCTATCAAAAATAAAAGGAAGAAAAAAATACCCTGAATACTCAGTATGCCATAGAAAATTCCATTTTCCCATGCCTCCTTAACCTGGTTGGGAAAGAGCTCGGATGGGTCAACATGACCCAACGCAATCTGGTGCGTTAAATAATTAGGGTCAAGCCCTTCCATTCGAATAAAAAGATCAATGGTGTCGATTGGGCTAAGATCCAATTTAATAAAATTAGCCCAAAAATTAAAGGGACGCTCTTCTAAAGACACCTTGTCGCCCGTTCGTTGATGAATATAGCTATCATTCCCATCTGCCCAATAAGCATCTACATAATCAAAACCATACCGATAAGGAGTGTACAGGGTTTGTTCGCCATTAAAATAGGGGCTACCATAAAAACGAGTTTTTATCCAATAGACTTGATTGGAGACTGGTTTTGTGCTATAGACATCTTTCCAATCCAGCTGATTCCAATTTTTTGCGATGGAATCAATATTGACTGTGCCCGAAGCATCAACATATATCTCTTGATTTATAAAAAAATTAACATCAAAAGGAATACGTTCAAATAGATGCTTAGAGCTAAAATGTCCTTTAAATGGATAGCCTTCAAAAAGGGTCGGATGCATTGCTTCTTTAAGTAAAGAGAGATTTATCCGCTTGGGTCTTCTTTTTTTGTCTTTCATTGCCCCTTTATATCGAACATATAAGGTGACTATTTCATTTTGTTTTATTTCAAATCGAGCCAGATTAGCGGCAGAGGGAATTGATTTTTCTTGTTTAGACAAGCCAAATCCTGACTGTTGTTGGATGACACTGCCATCTGCTCGGACTAACCAAGCGTCGTTATATTGCCAACCTTCTCCCCAACGAATTGTTGAAAATCCAAATAAATAATTAGCTGTTTTTTTGCTAGATCCCCGAAGGTTTAGTTTTGCCCAATAGACCTGATCGGCTTGAAAATTTTCTATGGTATTATCAGCGCTAAATAATTCACCCTTCCCTTTGATTACTTCAAAGGGCGTATTTCCCTTTTTATCGTGGAATATTTGTAAGGTTTCCTCAAATGTATGAGCCGCTTTAGAGAAACTATCCAGAGGCCAAGGGGCGGTATTGGCATTTTGAGCATAGGGAGTTACTATTGCTAAGGAGAGCAAACTAATTATAAGGTAATAGTTGCGCAAATTTGTTGTTGTGTTTAACAAGGGAATGTCTTTTTTTGAGGCAAACAAGTTTATTAATGATTTTCTTTCTATTTATAAACAGGAAGGTACAAAATAAAATTCTTCTTTCAGGAGCTGAAAGAAGAATTTTGTCAATCAGTTTCTTGACTAGGGGTCTATTATATGTTGTACGGGATAAGCTTGTGATTCGGAAACTAAATTCCAACCTCAAATTCTCTCCGAAGGTGGTTTGAAGTTGAAGTATAGTTATTATTTATCTCCACCAAAATTATAAGTCACTTTAGCCAATAATCGTCTACCAATAATAGGCATTCTTGGCAAAGCACGATATTCCGAATTAAATAAATTAGTAGCCGAAATATCCAAGGTCAATCCATTTTGTAATTGATAGCCGACACTTGCATCTATTAAATTAGTTGCAGCAACTTCGCCAGCATATTGGCCAGCCCTTGAGGAAAACCCATCATTATGTTGGAAAGAAACATTGGCTCTAAAACCAGATGCCGGCGTATAAATAAGCCCAGCTCGATATTTATTACTAGGTGTATTTCCTAAGGAAGAAAGCGCTGCTCTAGTTGCTTCATTATTATCCGCTTTAGAAGTCACATCACCCACCCAAGAATAATTTGCCCAAGCAGAAACATCTTTATTGACGTGGTATTCTATGCTGTAATCCATCCCCCAGCGTTTAGAAGACGCATCCTTCAATGCACGAATTCCAATTGGTACATGTACAATACCGTCTCCTTTTGACATTCTACTTGTTTCAACTGCACCAAAAATACTACTCAACAGTGGTGCTGGCACTGCATCTACAAATGCCTGACCGCCTTGTGCATAGGCACCTCCCACTAAAGGAACTAACTGTGCTGCTAATCCAGCCGCCGCTTCAGTCCCTACGATAGGCGTCACTAAATCAATAAAGAAAGCGCCAAAATCACTACCTACTACCGCTCCTAAATCCGTTGCAATATTTGCGCCTTGTAAAGTCATCAAAGGAGCAATTGGTGTAAAGGAACGAAATCCTGTACTTCGGATGTGGTAAAGATCTGCACTAAAGCTTATTTTATCGCTTAACAACCCTTTATAACCAATTTCATAAGTACTGGATTTTGTTAAATTAGGGCCTGTTGTTGGATTTAATTCAGTAAATGGCTGACCATTAAAAACATTTACCCCAACTAATTGCCCAGTAAAACCAGCTGGATTATAATTTTCAAAATAAGCTTGAATTGGCTCTAATAATGGCGCTAATTGAGAATTCGCGGCTACAGCGGGTAGCAACTGAGCCAAAACATCTGCATTTACTGCTTGAAATGGAATGGCCAAAGGTAACCCCGGTGTACCATAAGGTAAGTCAGGAACGCCTGGCAAGGTCACGTCAATCGTAGGGTTAGCATCAAAAGTATGTGGTTCAAACATACCTGCATACCAAATATCAAACAGTCCTGGAATAGGCACATTTAAAGGGAAATCAATATAAACCTCTATTGTAGTCGGCAAAGAAATTGCTTTATTAAAGGATGCTCGAAAGGTATGCTTAGGGTTTGGTTTATAGACTGCTGCTACTCTTGGTGAAAATGCATTTTCATCCGTAAAACTTACATAATCATAACGACCTGCAGCATATAAATCCAATTTATCCGCTAACGGGAATTTACCTTGCACATAGCCACCAAAAATTCTATAATCATCTTCATCTTCTTGTCTGCCATAAACTAAGTGCTTTGTATCGCTTACTGCTTCTCTATAATCTATACCTGCTGTCCAATCCGCATTTAAGAAGGAAGGCGTTTGGAAATTATACTGAATTTGCCCCTCTATCTGGTCTCTCGCTAAAGGCGTTCTTAGGCCTGATTGATATAAAAAGCTCGGGTTTTTATCGTTACCCCCATTATTATTCACATAAAAAAACTGGGCAAATAAACCACCTTTTTGGACTCTAGCCTGTGTCCAAAATTCTAAGGCTTGTACCAAACCTTCTCCCAAGTCATTATAAAAAATGGAAGAGCCCGTATTCATTCCACCCGCAACCGTTAATGTCAAATCCTCTTGCGGTCTAAATTCCAAAGTAGTATTAACAGAAGCGTTCCACCAATGGTCTTGCATTCTATTACCATCATTGTCTGGATCTAAATCATTTTCTGTTAAAAGGGTACGTCCTGGCTTTGATAAATCCACTACATCATTAGTGATTGCTGGATCAATAATAGCTGTTTTAAACAAAGCGATTTGACTAGCGTCTCCGGGGTCATTAGGATTAAGTGTAAATTCATCTCCTTTATTATAAGAGGCATTAATTTTATAACCAAAAGTTTTAGTTGCATTTCGTCCTGCATGGCGAATAGAGGAAATAAAAGTATTCAATTCACCGCCCCCTACTTCGATAGTGGTGCCAGGATGGTCAATAGGCTTTTTAGTTATAAAATGTACCACTCCTGTGGTTACTCCGGGGCCATATAAAGCAGAACCTGGTCCACGAACGACCTCAATTCTTTCTATATCAATTCGACTAATACCCGATTGGTCGGATTGGAAAAAACCAATACCTGGGCCAACTAAGCTACGATAATCCATCATTGGATAAGCACTAGTACCAAATAGACCGATACTTCCTCGCATTTCAATATTAATCCTCGATGCACTTTGTTGTTGTATTTGCACACCGGTTACATTAATTAAATTACGAACAGGATCCACTTGCGGAGAACCTGCTAATTTCCTAGCAGTTAAAACGGAAATAGAAGCAGGTGCTTCTTGTATTTTTTCTCTTTTTCGAGACGCTGATATAACTATTTCCTGCCCAATCAACAGGCCTTCTTCTAATTCAATAGTTAAATTATTGGTTGCCTGAGTAATTTCTAGGTCTTTTGGTAAAAATCCTATGTAAGAAACTTCAATCGTAAAAGGATAAGCATCAGTATAGTCCAAACTAAAACTACCGTCTAAATCGGTAACAGCACCAACAGATGTGCCTTTGATTAATATACTAGCACCAGTAAGCGCCTCTCCAGATTCATCTACTACTTTACCAGTTACATTTTGTGCTAGTAGGGAAGTATTTAAAATTAGTAATAGGAAGTGTAAATAAAAGTTTTTCATTTTTCGTAAAGTTTTGATTACAAAATTGAATAATTACTTTCCAATTGGGTTTTGGATCAGGGAAAAAGCCAACTATTAAGGGATAATGGGAATCTTACCCCTTAATTTTCAACTACCTTAACTTAGGGTCAACCAACTGGATAAATGTGCTTTACTTGATTGAAAAGCGAGTAGATAAAAGAGGGCAAGTAGTGTATATTCTTTCATAATAACATAATTTAAGAAAGGAGACAGCATCTTGCTACCTCCTTTCTTTGGTTATATAACTAGCATACCTATAAAGGTGGACGGTTAACACCTTCAAGAGATTTCTGTACCTTAGATGATCTAATTTATTTGCAGCTTTCCGCTTGACATTATCCGCTGATTGCCATCGTTTAACAAGTAGAAGTAATGTCCAGTAGGAAAGGCTTGCCTGAAGGCAATAGGTTCATTGATTGTTCCTTTTGGTTGCGCAATTAAATGGTCAAAAACTTTTTGGCCCATCGTATTATAAAGAGAAAAGATCCAAGGTTCATTCGTTGATTTCTCAAACGCTAGATTTAATTGATTGGTAGCTGGGTTCGGATAATATTTAAAAGGAATAGCATAAGCTATAGCTTCCTCCTTTGTGGAAGTCGTCATCAAAAAGTCCCAACCAGCTAATATATTACCTGAATCTCCGTGTAAGGTCAGCACCGCAGCAGGGTAACCTTTCGCATAAAATTTATAGGTAGTAGAAGTATGTGTCTGACCTTGGTTTACTCCGAAAGCTCCAAGTAGGGGCGGGGGCATAGGTGCTCCTGCTGTAAAAAAGCTGTCTACCTCCACAATAGTTTCCTTCACCAAAAGTGCATCCATATCTACCGTATTTTGGTCGGTAGGATTGGTTAAAGAAAGTTTTCCCCAGCCAACTACTTCATTATTGCTACTACCAATAACTCTATTTAAGGTTGGCACGTCGGTCAATCCAAATGCCCCAACTGTAAGTAAAAATTGATTATCGACGATGTAATTACTGCTGCGGCTGTTTCCATTGGTCATTGGAAACCACACGGAATAGTTCGGATTCTCTGGATAAATGCCAAAACTTTCTTGAAAATTGAGAGCATCTGTAGGTCCACCAGTAAGCGCGACTAGTGGAATGCTTGTAGATCCAAATTTCACCCCCACTTGTCCATACCCAGCGTCATTCAAAACATAATAATCTGATCGGTCAAATTCAGCAGCAACATTGCCACTACCCTGTAACGTTTGTCTCTGGGTGACAATATCTGCATCGGGAAAAGTGGCGTCATTACTTGGAAGCAGCGTAAGCGTATCTGAAATGCTTGTCTGCAAAGCAGTATAGTCCCAAATCTGATTGCCCCCCTCCGTTGGTAAGCCTACCGAATTGGTGTCCAATTGCCTACTAAAGATCGAAAGTCCTGCTTCTGCTATAAAATCTGGTCTTTCCAGTGTAATACCATTATCGAGGTCAATTTCAGAAGATATAAAGGCTACAGATGAAACTGCCTCAGCGCCTTCATTTTGAGTCCTTCCAATGGAAAGGACTTCACTTTTTAATCCTTTGATGTAAAAGCTATAATCTGTATGTGTTCTACTAACGCCTTGTACGATTCCAAAAGCACCTAAAAATGTAGGGGGAGCAGGTTGCCCAAATAAAAAAAAGCTGTCAATGCAGATTTCGACGGTTTTTACTAATAAGGCTTCTACTTCATTAGGCGCTCCCCCTTTAGCATTAGGCAATTTAAGTGTTCCCCAGCCAACAACTTCTCCTTCTTGGTGACAGTAAGAAATACCAGATGTAGGGACATCGGACAGACCAAAAGCAGCTGCAGTAGTCTCCCAATTGAGCACTCCGTTATGATCACTTTCCCATTTTCTTCCGAAAGATGTCGGATATTCGATATTAATATGTGGAGTTTCAAGAATAGTTATTGTTTCTACAAAACTTAATTTATCCGCTGGATTTCCTGTAAATGCCTCCAAGGGGAATTCTATAGCTTCAGTTATCCAACCTAGATGGACTTTTCCGTTTTCATCATTCCTGTGGTAATTAAGGCGTGGTACTGCCAGTCCAGGCAAAGTAGCGATTGAACTAGGGCTGCTAGCAGTAGCAGTAGGAAATACAGCGTTGGCTGTTACAGGAGCGTAGGTATCAGTATGTGTTTCCGCTCCGGGATCAACGGTAATATTGCTGTAATCCCAATATTGATCGAGACCTTCTGTTGGATCAGCAACGGTTGCAGGGTTTAAAATTGGTTTCATGATAACGGTATCTGATGGGCTCAAGGTGCAGTCCGCACTTGTCAGCGTAATACCACTATCGAGATCAACTTCAGCCGATATTGAAACATTAGATGAAAATGCTTCAGACCCTTCATTTTGGCGTCTTTCAATGGAAAGGACTTCACTTTTTAATCCCTTGATGTAAAAGCTGTAATTCGTACGTGTAGAACTGCGTCCTTGTACGATTCCAAAAGCACCTAAAAACGTAGGAGGTGCAGGTTGCCCAAATAAGAAAAAGCTGTCGACACAGGTTTCGACGGTTTTTACCAATATGGCTTCTACTTCATTAGGCGCTCCCCCATTGGAATTGGGCAATTTGAGCGTTCCCCAACCGACAACCTCGCCTTCCTGATGACAGTGAGTAATTCCAGTCGTAGGCGCATCAGACAAACCAAAAGCGGTTGCAGTAGTCTCAAAATTGAGCACTCCACTATGATCACTTTCCCATTTTCTACCGAAAGATGCTGGGTATTCGATATTAATATGTGGCGTTTCAAAAATAGAGGTGGATGCTACAAAACTTAATTTATCCGCTGGATTTCCAGTAAAGGCCACCAAGGGGAATTCTATAGCTTCAGATATCCAACCTAGATGGACTTTTCCGTTTTCATCATTACTATGGTAATTAAGACGTGGTACTGCCAGGCCGGGTAATGTAGGGAATAATACAGGGCTACTAGCAGTAGCAGTAGGAAATACAGCGTTGGCTGTCACGGGAGCGTAGGCAGTAGCATGTGTTTCCGCTCCAGGATCAACTGCAATATCGCTGTAATCCCAATATTGATTGTCGCCTTCTGTAGGGTCAGCAACGGTTGCAGGGTTTAAAATTTGTTTCCTGATAACTGTATCTGGTGGGCTCAAGGTGCAGTCCGCACTTGTCAGGGTAATTTGTCCTGATAATTGCAAAGTCATGGCAACTATAGTGACAAAAAGAAGCAATTGTTTCTTCGTAGATAATGGGTGGCGTAAAAGTAATTTATTCATAATTAATGATTTAAGAGTGGAGTCAGTATTTTGCTGCCTCCTTTTTTTGGGGTTAAAGGGAATATCCCTGTTATGAAAAAATTGAAAGAACTTATTATATGTTTTAAATATTATTTAATAATGTAATATGGTAATAGAGATAGGCTCTTACTACCTCCTTCTCTTATTTTTTGGGCTGATATTTAGAATACTACAAAGGTGGGGTTTTAGCGCAAGCAAAGTTTACACTTATGTAACTATCGTTTACACTCATGTTGCAATTTTAGGGAGAGACATATATACTATTGTAACATCAAAAAAAAATAATTAATTGATTGTCAGTTACTTACGAAGGAAAGAAGGGGCGTGTCCAAAAGTTTCAGAAAACACTCTAGAAAAATAAGAAACTTCTCTAAAACCAACATCAAAGGCAATTTCGGTAATAGATTTATTGGTTGTTTCTAATAACTTTTCGGCTTCCTGTAGGCGAATAGAGCGGATAAAGTGGCTGGCAGAATGACCAGTTAAGGCGATTAATTTACGGTGAACTTGTTGGCGACTAAGAAAAATACTTTTACAAAGGATTGCTACACTAAAATCGACATTATCTAGATTATCCATAATAAGTGCTTTCAATTTTAAGAGAAATTCATCTTCTACTTGAAAAGCGGGATTATTATCAGCTTGAGGAATATTTCCATTGATGTATCTATTTTGCAATTGCGTTCTAAGTTCTAAGAGTTTTCGCAGTCTTACTTCTAATTCTTGTGGTTCAAATGGTTTTGCCAGATACGCATCAGCCCCATGTTCTAGTCCTGCAATTTTATCCACTACAGTTGCTTTTGCTGTCAATAAAATGATAGGAATATGACTCGTTCTAGTATCTGTTTTTAAGGTAGCACATAATTCAAACCCATCCTTTTTGGGCATCATCACATCACTAATAATAATGTCTGGGACTAGTTCAATCGCTTTATCAATGCCTGCTTGTCCGTCTTGGGCAAAAGACAATTGGTATTGTTCTTCCAAACAGGCTTTTAAATATAAGATAACATCCGTATTATCTTCTACAATTAGTAATTGAGCTTGAGTTGGATTCGTTTGGTCATTTGTTTCTAGGGACAAAGCAGTAGGAAGTTGGGTAGTTGAAAATGCTTCCAAAGTAAGGGCGGTCTTTTTGATAAGCCCAATATTTTTTATCGACGCTGCTTCTAAGGTAACGGGTAGCAAAACCGTAAAAGTAGTACCTTCTTTAGGGATACTATGTACTTCAATACTGCCATTTAATAATTGAACCAATTCTTTAGTCAAAGCTAAACCGATACCTGTCCCTGTTTCTTGTTGATCACTAGGAACATCCGCTTGATAAAATCGGTCAAAAATAAAGGGAATATTTTCTTTGGAAATGCCAATACCAGCATCTTGTACTTTTATTAAAAATTGAGTTGCCTCTTTCTGACCCAGATGTAAATTTACCAAGCCGCCAGCAGGCGTAAATTTTATCGCATTTGATAAAAGGTTGGACAAAATTTGCTGTATTTTCTCTCGGTCGAAATCCATAATGAAGGATTCCATTTCCCTAGAAAAATGCATCCGAATATTTTTTGATTCCGCATAGGATTCAAAAGATTCAAAAAGGTATTTTATAAAAACAACAATATCGCCCTGTTCCATTTTTAGCGACATCGCCTTTGATTCTAACTTATTTAAGTCTAATATTTGATTGACCAATCTTAATAATTGGGCAGCATTGCGGTTAATTAATTTGACGCCTTCTTGAAAGCGGAAAAGATTTCGGTCTTTAAAATACCGATTGAGTTGATTATTCATGCCTAATAGGACGGTCAAAGGCGTTCTAAATTCATGGGTAATATTGGTGTAAAATTCCGTTTTAAAGACATCCAATTCTTTTAGACGAAGGGATTCTACCTGCTCTACTTGTCTTTTTAATTGAAAAGTAATCAGCCTATAAATACTCAAACCTATCAGTAGCAGATAGCAAGCATAAGCCCACCAACTGCGCCACCAGGGCGGGTGTATCGTTATTGCCATAGTTGCAGCCATCGCCTCCGTATCTTGTACTTTCTTTACTTTAAAAGTAAAATTTCCAGAAGGCATACTCGTATAATTGGCTTGAATTCGATTGTCAAAAGGAATAATCCAGTTCTGATCTAAGCCTTCCATTTTATAAACAAATTGCACCTTATCTTGCTGGCAATAATTTAGTGTAGAGAAAGAAATGTTTAGGGAGTTTTGTTGATGAGATAGTTCTTTGAATAAGCTTCCTTCTTTTGTTCTTTGGATGGAAGCAGCAGCTTCGTTCACCCTAAAATCGGTGATTACGACAGTCCCGCCTTCGATTGCTTCTACTAATTCATCTGGATTAAATTGATAATAGCCACCCTTTTGCCCTAAGAATATATCTCCATTTGGCAAGACCAAAGTCCCTAATGCATAAAAATTATCCTTGATTAATCTATCTTTAGCGGTAAAATTATAATAGGTTTGGTGAGCAGGTTTATATAAATATAATCCTTTTTCTGTCGTCGCCCATAGTCTTTCTTTTTGATCTAAAAAAACTTTTTCTATGGGTGTCCGAGGCGCATTTTTAATACCTGTTGGTAAAATCAATTGATGTTGATCTAAATGATAACATTGTATACCATATTGGCGAGTGCCTATCCAAAGTAGATTATCCTTGGAGAACGCAACAGACCGAGAAGAGAAGTCGGCTGTTCCAGCTAATAACTCAAATTGTTTGGTCGTTAAATCAAAGCTAAAAACACCTTTATAAGTAGCTAGTATTATTTGATTTCTTTTTTCATCTGCTATAATTTGATTAATCCCTATGGTCGTTTCTGTATTGCTTACTTCTTTTAAGGAATAGTGGCTTAACGCCTGATCTTTTAGGTTATATTCAAATAAAAGACCATCGTCTGTGCCCAGCCAAATTTGCTGATGGCTATCTTCAATAATATCCTTAATGTTTTTTTGTTGCAAGTCCGCCAATACCTTAGCTTGATAAGGAAACAATTCTCTTTTGGATGGATGATAGTACATTAAGGAAAAACTAGCTGAAGTACGCTCTGCTCTAGCTAATTGTATATTATTGCTAGCAACTAAAAGGGTATCCCTACTGGTTTTTAAAATGGCATTATTCAACTGATAAGTCCCTGCATTATCAGTAATAGGGATAGTGCTAACTTTACCAGTAATTTGATTCACTTTATAAAATCCATCAATTTCATGGCCGACCCCATAAATCTTTTGCTGACTAGCGTCATAGGTCATATCCGTCATAAAATCACTAAAATATTGATCTCGCTCAATATTTAAATCGGTGTACTTAAAAAGTTGACAACTAGGATCTAAATAGCTAAGTCCATTTTCTCCATTCATCCACCAGGTGATGTTTTCTGAATCCTTATATACTTTAAAACCTCGATTACTTTTAATGGAATTTATATTCTTTTCGACATGTTGAAAGAAGGTAAATGTACGGGTTGCTGTATTGAAAATGCCCGAACCATTATCCAAGCTGGCTACCCAAAGTTCCGTAGCTGATTTTTTGGCTAAATCATAGATAATGTTATGGTTTGTGTTTTTTATGGCCCATTCTTTTTTGTTGGGCACAAAGTATTCCCAACTTTTATCATCCGTGTTAAATGCGACTATCCCCGCACTATAAGTTCCTAACCAGATTAACCTAGGTTCTTCCATAAATAGCGCATTAACCGCCGTATTTTCTGAATTCGGAGCAGTTGAACGCTAGGTTCGCCCAAAATTAGTTAATAAAATAAAATATTATCAAAATAAT
>JAFMDF010000414.1 GCA_017857395.1 Bacteroidota bacterium
TTATTAAAGAACAATTTCGGATTGCTCGGCAATTGTATATGAAAGACCAGCCTGCTTTTAGTTATAATTTGGAGTTGCATAATACTTTTAAGTCTCCACAATTGAAGTTATTTTAATAAATAATATGGCTTGTACCAGTTAATCAAAACAATCAATCCCAGAAACATACTTAGATTTTTTATCCAACCGAAAAGGCAATAGAGTAGCTACTTGATTGGCCAATTGTTCTTGTTCAGGCGCATATTTTAGTTCTAACACTTGTAAGTCTCTTTCTCTGGCATTTACCAAAAACTGATTATTCCAAGGACGAACTTTATAATAAGTTAACCTCTCATCAAGAGTTACCCTAAAATGCTTATCGAGCGATTGAAAATAAGTACGTTGGTAGGTATTCAATAAAGTGGGCGTTAATCGCTTTAGTTCATCATGAACATCTACTGGAAGGTTCGCTTTAGTAAAAAGTATATCTAATTCATTTTTAGAAAAACCAGCTTCAATTTTAAAATTGGGTAGGTCATAGATTTTTTTATAACCCGTTAAGCCTGCTTTAATTTTATACTCTAATTTAGGTTGAATTGCCGCTCCAAAAACATTTCCATACCATCTAATTCTCACCTTTTTTCTATCCGCAATACCTTTTTCATTATCCTTATGGAATTGAAATTGGATCGTATCTAAATAAATATTCGTGATTTGTCGAGGGTTATATATTTCTCGAAAGAAGGCAGGATGTTTTTTTACAGACAACAAAACCTCCGCTTTAGATTTATTCAAAACGGTAAATTTTCGTTCGTATCTATGCGCTGTGGTTTGCGCTAGTTGAATTATTTCTTCCATTTAAAGACATAAATTAGTAGCTGATAAAAATAAATTGGGCATTTAGTATTCAATTCCCCACGAATTTATTAACCCCACGAATTATAGTTGTTCCAATTATTTTTTCAATATTACTAAACAAAATAGATTGACTGTCGAATCTGTACAAATTCATCGTTCATCGTTTATCATTCATCATTTACCTTCCATCATCGACTACTTTTACCAAATTCAATCCCATACATCCGTTCCTTTACTTCTTGCACCGTTTCTATTATCCGCTGATTATATCGTAGGAAAGAGTTTTCTTCTATTAAAAAATCGTAGTTATTCTCTTTTATCTCAACAGAATCAGCAAATATTTTAGCAGGACCAAATTCAGATTTCTTCTGAAAAGCTGTAAAGGCTAATTTATTATTGACTAATAAGGATTTACTAATATTAATCGTTGATTGGTCTTTACTAGCTACACCAATTTCGCTCTGTTTAATAATACAGTTTTTTGCCCAAAGTTGACTATTTTCTCCTGCACTTAAGCCCTTATCGCCCGCAGAATTAATTAATACGTTTTCAACTTTTATATCCGCATTAGAAACGTCAATCGCATCATTGCCAATATTTTCAAAAAAACAATTTGTGATTTGCCCATTTACAAAATCTCCATCAAAAGCATCTGCATAAATATCAGAAAAAATAACATCTTCGAGTTCAAAATAGCTACTAATAATATTTAATGCATCTTCACATCTATTTTTTAAAAACGCACTATGTCTGATTTTAACAGGGGCTTTATAGAAATTAACCGCCCCACTTATAACCCAACCAGGTTTAGTTGAATTAGATAATTGAGTGAATTTACAATGTGCTACGATAGAAGTATCTTGAGCGTTTAACACCAATAGCCCACTTCCCATCTTAGTCGAAGAAGTAAAAATGATAGGCGCATCTTTTCTACCCATCAATTGTACGGGTGAAAACGAAATAATCATCGCATTTCCATTTAGTAAATCTATCTGCGTATCTCCACTCATATAAAAAGTATAGCCAGCAGGAATAATTATCGGCTTTGTCAATTTCCAAGTTCCAGACTTACAAGTAATCGTCCGTTTTTCTTCGTCAACTAACAGAAAATTAAAAGCTTTAAGGTTAGGTTTTTGCTTCAGTAATACCACATCAGCTGCTTGAATTCCTTGCTCCGTCCAAGGTAAAATAGGTGACGTCCTCACCTTTTCTGTACCTGAAATTTTATAACTTAATGCTATTTTCCCGATATCTTCACCTAAATCAAAACCTGATTTCCTTTTTTTCTTATTTACAAAAAGTCGTTGGTAGGCACTATTTAAGCGAATGGTAACCGTTTTTCTAGCGTTGCCTTCCACTAAAGTTTCTCCATCACTTACCCCAAATTTTCGTCCATCTGTTGTCGTCAAATCTAAAATTTGTAAAGGGAATTTTCGGTGATTTTCTACACTCAACTGTATCGTTTTATTTTCCTGCTTTTCAAAGAAAACATTTAATGGGTTTACGGAGTGAAGGACTTGTTGTAAAACGTATTGGTTATTCAAAAATATTTTTTCGTCCCATTTATATTCGGGAAAACGCTGCTCCATCAATTCTACGGTTTGTGCTAATTTTGGAAAGGTTAGCACTTTTTCTAGATAATCCGCTTGGCTCATTTCTTCTAAAGCTTTCGCATAAGCTGCCATATAAACAGGGTCTTTTTCTCCATGTCTATAGAGATAAGGATAGTAAATTTTCAATCCTGTATTTCCATCAAAAGCAACTGGTTCTAAAAGTGCAGTAATCGGATTATAATAAACTCGAAAATTATGAGCAATTAAAGCATGATCTGCTCCCAACAAATTACTAATCACATTATATTTCGCTAACAATTGAACATCAAATACTTCACTAATTTTTTTTGCACCAATTACATAATCTTTAAATAATCTGCGACCAATCGCTAGTTGTTTGGATAAATCAGCATCTTGGATAATACTAGCTTCCCCAAAAGGTAAAATTTTGGCATCTAAGTAATTGAAATGTTGCATATAGCCTAACTCCCATCCATTCAAGCCTGTCTCACTGAAATTAGCTCTTTCTTCCCATAAAGGGTCTTCATCTATTTTTAAAATTAATCCTTGTTTTCGTTGATTCCGTTCTATCAAATATTTATCAAAAAATTCTTCTAAAGCATAAACTCCCAAATTTTTAACAATCGCATTTGTCGGTGATTCTATCTTTAATTTCACTTCTACAAAATGATACTGTAGGCTCAAAACACCTTCCTTTTTCAGCAATTGATGAAACAACCATTCTCCCGCATAATTTCTAGTTTTGGGATGGTGTAAGGAAAACTTTCGCATCCCTAATAACGTCTTATTCTTAGCTAATTTCACCCGAAAAGACCAATTATCACCAACTAAATGGTCAGTCCAATCTCCTTTTAACCTAATTTCACTTTTAATCAATTGATCTTGAAAGGCAATTTTTGCTGGCACTAAATCTTTTTCATCCGTCAGCAACACCTTCGCAGCAAGCGCTTCTGTTCGCTTTTGTTCCAATCGTTCATAATCTTCCAACGATAAACTAATTGTAATTTGCGCTAATTGATTAGTATAATGAATTTCTCCTTTTGATAGTGGATTCTCTTGGGCAAAAAAATCGTAAGAATAACTTAAAACACGTTCTTCCGCTTCGTCTATAATAAATAAATTAAGGCCCCTTTTGGCATTATTAAAAATTTTTCCTGCAATTTCCAATCTGCTAAAGCTCCCGCTTTCTAAGCCTCCACTACTTATAGTTCTAGCTTGATAAGTCAAAGCAGCTACCTCATTCTCTGCATGCTGTTCTTCAATAAAAACACCATCTTTAAAGATGCCTACATAAGAAGACCGAAAAGCGAGTTTACTTAATGCTACTCCATTTCTATCCTTAAAAAAATCACGGGTTATTTTGGGTAATTTAGTCGCCGCATCATCATTTACACTTAGGAATATGGTCTTACCTTGATGCTGTTCCAATAAATCCTGTAAAGCTATTTCAGTAGATAATTCCCCTACTAAATCTTTACTTTCTGGCAAGGGAGAAACCATCCAACTTGCAACAAATTGATAGCCTATTAATAAAGTAATTAATAGCCCGAAAAGAAATAGGATTTCTTTAAAATTTTGACGGTCGCCCCTTTTTTTTATCTCCATTATTTAGGACAATTCTATAAAACTAAAGGTGATTGCAGGGTATTGTTCTTGCAATTTTTCTCTGGTCGTTAATAAATCCGCTAAGTCCGTAAAATGAACCGCAAAAGAAACTTCTGTGATGGCTGCTGTTTCTTCAATTCGGTTTAAATTTAGTTGTGTCGCTCCATTTTCAATCAAACCAATAATCGTTTTGAGGTCTTTTTTATGAGTACTATCCAATTGTATAATTAAGTTCTGTAAAGTATCTACGGTACGTTTTCTATTCAACAAAATAATAACTACAGCTAAACAAAATGTACCGACTATAGTCACTAATAACTGTCCAGCACCAATGCCCAAACCAATGCTAATCACCATAAAAAAGTAAGCAAGTTCTTCAGGTTCTTTAATCGCCGTTCTAAAGCGAACAATGGACAATGCACCCACTAAACCTAAAGAAAGTGCCAAAGAAGATTTCACAATCGTGATAATCAACATAGTTGTTAGCGCAATTAAGGCAAAATTTCTAGATAAAGCCTTCCGATTGGATAAAGCATTGCCAAATCTTACATAACAATAGCCAATGATTAAGGAAAGAAAAGTCGTTAAGACTACCTTTATTAGAAAAGTAAATAAATCAATGGGCTCGCTTTCTCCCGCAAATAGATTTTGCAGAAACTCTAATTCTTTATCCATGTATTAGGCAAATATTAAGTGAATGTTTTTGGCAAAGATAGGAAAAGGAATAGATTAACTAAATCCTCTTTATTTATTCTCTTAAAAATTAAACTTTCTGGGCTGCTAAACCTATCTTTGATACTGTTCTGTAGCCGCTTAACTTTTACTGGGAGCAAAAAAGGATAAGCAAAAGGCAAAGGGCTTTTCATTTTTGCTATTAGCAAAAGCTTTACGCCTACAAATTACATCAATACAACAATTTAGCAATTCAACAGGTTATTCTTATATGGCAAAATTATACGACAATCACGGAAGAATCATCAATTATGTACGCTTAGCAGTAACCGACCGTTGCAATTTGCGATGCTTCTATTGTATGCCTGAAGAAGGCATCAAGTATGTGCCACAAAAGGCCTTATTGACTTACGAGGAAATGGAACGCACTATCCGATTATTGGTCTCTATGGGGATTAATAAGGTTCGAATTACAGGAGGAGAACCCTTTGTTCGTAAAAATATGATGGATTTTTTGACCACTTTAAGTCAAATAAATGGTCTAGAACGCATTAATTTGACCACTAATGGTACTCTGACTGCCCCCTTAATTCCAGATCTAAAAAAATTAGGCATTCGCAGCATTAATTTAAGTTTAGATTGTTTGGATAAAGCCCGTTTTTTTGAAATTACTCGTAGGGATGAGTACGATAATGTAATGCATACTTTTCAACAGTTATTATCGCATGGTATTGAAACCAAAATCAATACGGTCGTGATGGAAGGAAAAAATATTGATGATTTAATTCCAATGGCTGAATTAACCAAAGATAATCCCGTCAGCATTCGATACATAGAAGAAATGCCTTTTAATGGAGAGGGCGCACATTATCAGAAATTAACTTGGAATCATAAAAAAATATTAGCCCACTTAAAAACTGCGTTCCCAAATATTCAAAAACTACAAGACCCGCCTAACTCTACTGCTCAACATTATCAAGTACCTGGTTATCAAGGCAATATTGGTATTATTGCTGCTTATAGTCGAACTTTTTGTGGCTCTTGCAATCGGATTAGAATTACCCCCAAGGGCCTATTAAAAACTTGTTTATACGATGATGGTGTTTTTAATATTCGAGACATTATCCGTTCTGGTGCTAGTGATAATCAATTAAAAGATACCTTCTTAGAAGCATTAGGTAATAGAGCAAAAGATGGTTTTGAGGCAGAGAAAAAACGAAGTTTCGGTTTACCAATCACAGAGTCTATGGCTTCTATTGGTGGGTAACACAAGCAATTAATAAATTTTTATTTAAACAATACGAATAATGAATTGATATAAACAATTAATAAACAACTCCATATAAAACGTTCCTTTTTATTAGCTTTTCTTATCGTTCTCTTTCTTTTAAATAGATAAATTACGCTTATCTCTAGCACAGTTCTTGCTATTACTTTAGTATAGTTTATTCTCTATACACTCCCTACTAATATACACAAGCATCTATACAGTTTTATTTAAGTAAAATTTCTGCCCTAAAAAGCAATGGCAATGAACACTTGTTTTCAACATTTATTAAATACGGGCATTACTACAGACCTTTCGCTATCAGAAGAAAGAACCATTCGCTTCATCAATATTTCCTTATTATTTGGTTTAATATTTTGTTTTTTTTGTTTTATCGCTAACCTATCTCTAATGGGAGAACGGGAAAGTCTTCTACCTTTATTTTTTTTTTTTCTATTTGGCATTGGTTTTTATTACCAAAAACAACACCGTTTTGAATGGACTAAGCTATTCGCACTTTCTATTGCGATAATAGGTGTCATGATTTCCTGTTGGGTATTTGGATTAAAAGGGTACCCTTATTTCATGTTTTTATTGACGCTTTCAATAGGGATGGTTTTTTATCCAGAAAAAAAGCAACAGTTTTACTTATTAGGCTTCCATTTATTTTGCTTAGCCTTTACCTTAGGAATGGCGTCTTACATTACACCAATTCTAGCAGTTCCACTACCCTTTACATTTGGCTTATTAACCTTCCTTTTTGTCCTATTACTCTTGTTTTTTATTATTTATACTTATACCAATGAAAACCAAGAATTTGAATTACAAACCAACAAATTAGTACATTCCCTGCAAGAACAGAAAACACAAATAGAAGAACAAAGTATTGCTTTAATAACATCTAATAAAAGGCTACAAAAAAAAATTGCAGAAAAGAATGTGATTCAAGCCCAGTTAGAAACTGCCAATGAAAGAATGAAGCAGTTTACTTATGTAGCTTCTCATGATTTAAAAGAGCCTTTACGTTCAATTGGAGGATTCTCTTCTTTATTACAAAGAGAATTAAAAGGCGAACTAAGCGAATCCGGCGAACAATATCTCCAATTCATTACAGGTGGGGTCAAAAGAATGACTACGCTATTAGATGATTTATTAGCTTATTCCAGAATCAATAATGAAGCTGACATGAAGGTGGAATCAATTGATTTAAACCAGTTAATTTCAAATTTAGAAAGAAATTTAAATCATTTACTCACTCGACCCGACAAAAATTTATAATCGTAATATGAAGTCCAAAGAATTCCATA
>JAFMDF010000415.1 GCA_017857395.1 Bacteroidota bacterium
CTAGATTTCCACCAATGGTATATATCCCCATTGCATTTTTAATTTCATTAGCCAATTGATAAGCAGGATATACATACTCTAAATATTTGGGTATATTCTTTTGTTTTAAATAAGCTTGTCCCATATTATGCATAGTCGGTAATAGACTACTTTTATCACCAATGTTTTGCTTAATTTTCAAGCTTTGTTCTAAATACTTCAAAACAGTTTTATAGTCGCCTCGGGCATCGTAAATTTGGCTAATATTATGTAGAGCCTTTGATTCATTAGTTTTATTGCCAACATCTTGGGCAATTTTTAAACTTTGATTTGAATAAATCAATGCTGTTTCATAATCTCCTCGTGCATAGTATATTTGGCTAATATTGTTCATAGCAGTAGCTTCCTCGTTTTTATCTCCATGGTCCTGACTTATTTTTAGGCTTTGTTTTATATAGGTTAAAGCTGTTTTGTTGTCTCCTCTAGTACTATAAATTAGACCAATATTGTTGAGGGTCACAGCTTCACCACTTTTATCGCCAACTTCCTGATGAATTTTTAAACTTTTTTCTAAATAATTCAAAGCGGTTTCATAGTCGCCACGAGTATCGTAAATTTGGCTAATATTATTCAGGGTCATGCCTTCACCACTTTTATCGCCAATTGCTCTAGAAGAAAGTAGGTTTTTTTTGTAATAAACTAAGGCTAGTTCATTTTCTCCATAAATTCTAAGGATTAAGCCTAACCTATTTAAAATACTAGCTTTTGTTTCTTCCTTGACCAATTTTTCGGTAGTCATGCCAAAATAATAAGCTGATTGAAGTAACTGTATCCCATAATAAAAGTCAATCAATTTCTCCCCTAAATCATTGACCTTTCCTTTGTTGGCTGCTGCCAAATAATGATAATAAGCCTCTTCCATATCGCCAATATTTCCATCCTGCTCAGTTAAAATATACTCAAAATAAGCCCCCGCTTTTTCTTGTAAAAAAGGGCTACTTGTACCTTCGTGTTCGACCAACAAATCTCGGACAATAGGTGTAACATAATAAAAAGTTGGAGTTGTTTTGGCAGTTTGCTGCTGCTCAATTAAAGTCATATCAACTAGTCGTTGCAAGGCAGGTGCGAAATCGGTATCGAGTTGCTTTTGTTTTAGTGTACAGGTCGAATGAATTCACCTGTACAGTAAGTGCGATAAAAATCACGTACGTAAATTTTGACGTACGTTAAAAACATCGCACTTCAAAAATCCCAATAATCCTAGTTACTTTATAAGACTATGTTTATATTTACCCCCTTTGAGAAACCTACAAAACTCCACAAAATGACCACCACCGAAAAAGAAATCCTATCTATCCTAAAAACCATCCAAGGCAGCGGTTCTTTCGAAAAATCAGGCGTCAAAGAATTTATCCCACCAGGCTTGCACATAAAAGGCATTGGCGAAGTCAGTTTTCCGTTGAATCCGATTATGACCAAAGCGATTATTGAACAAGCTATCAAAGCACCTTTTGGCAAAGGCAGTCAAACTGTCACCGATACCAATGTACGAAGTGCTTGGGAGATTGATGGGAGTCAGTTGTCTTTTAAAAATAAAGATTGGAAAGGCTTTTTAGCTAAAATAATAGGCGAGGTGAAAGAAGGATTGGGCGTGGAAGAACAAGAAGTGGACGCCTCTTTATACAAACTATTGATTTACGAAGAAGGCGATTTTTTTCTACCACATAAGGATTCGGAAAAAGAAAAGGGGATGTTTGCTACGCTGATTTTGAGTTTACCTTCCGAGCATACAGGTGGCGAATTAATGATACGATTTGAAGGAAAGGAAGAAACGATTGATTTTTCGCTAGCTGCTAGTAATTATAAAATTCCTTATGCTGCTTTTTATGCAGATTGTGAACATGAAGTGAAGCCCGTGACTTCAGGGTATCGAGTAAATTTGGTGTATAATTTAGTACAAAAGGCAGGGAATAAAATTTATAGCCCACAGTTTTCTGAGCAAGTAGCAGATTTAACGGGCTTAATAAAATCTATGGAATCTTCTTTTGAAGAAACACCCAAAGCTATTCTATTAGACCATCAATATACGCCAACTAATTTTTCTTTAAAACAATTAAAACACCATGATTGGCCGAGAGCGCAGGCCTTATTAGCAGCCGCAGAAAAAGCAGGGTATTTTGCAAAATTGGGCTTGTTGACGCATTATATTATGGGGGATTTGGAAGAAGACTATAGTAGTTACCGTCGCAGAGGGCGGGGACGTTATCGGGACTATCCTAATGAACCAGCGGACGGGGAAGGTACTATGGGAGATGATATATATGAGCTCTATTCTAAAATTGAACATTGGAGCGAGAATAGTGGTCCGACATTAGGAGAAATGACTTTAGATGAATCCGATATTATAAGAACTATCGAATTAGGAGATGGAGACCCTATTGAACAAGAACAGGAAGGCTATACTGGTAATGCAGGCATGACCATAGAATATTGGTATCATTATGGGGCGGTTATTTTATGGCCTAAAAGCAAACATGCCGATTTGTTATTTAATCAACCGATTGCTAAAAGGTTGGGTTGGCTGGATTATTATGTCCAGCATTGGGAAGTAGAAGCCTTAAACTCAAAAGCCTATACTAAAGAATTACTAATTGGGTTGGCCAATTCACCTGAAGAAGAAAAAAAATGGAATGATAGAAGTATAGATAATTATAGCCCAGTATCCGCTGCCTTAATAAAATTGGACGATGCTGCTTTTGTACGCAATAATTTTGTGGACTTACTAACCAACAAATTTGAAAAAATTGAGGTCGCTCATTGGACTACCTTATTGGCGCATTATCCAACAGAGATTTTTAATGCTGTTTTCCAAAAAGTAGGGCAAAAGGAAGACATCAAAATCATCAAGCATTTATTGAGTGTTTTGGAAGTATTGATAAATAGCCCCACTACTAAGTTAGCTAAATTTGCATTATACCATATTCAACTATTACCAAACTATCTAGCAAATGTACCGCTACACGTAATTCGAGAAAAATATAGTTCTAATGATGTGCTGAAAGACAATATTACTACTATCGTCGAAAAGACCATAGACCTTAGTTTTCATAATGAAATAGATAACAAATGGGTCAATAATCTAGCTGCCAGTTTAACCAAAAATTTAGAAAGAGATTATGCGAATGAGGTGATAGCAGTTATTTTATTGAGGAACAAATATCCAAGTAATGCCTTAGCACAGGAGCTTTATAATATTCTTGGACGGAATTTAACCAAAAGAGCCAACATAAAACCTACTCCACCAAAAAATTGGTCTCGGAAAGTACCAGAAACTGAGAGTTATTATCAAGATGAATTAGAAGAAATACGCTCTTTTTTAGAATCTCCTTCTCAACAAGTTTTTGATTATAGGAGAAATGAAAGAATTCGTAAGGCAATGGCTTCAGCTATAAAAAGTGTGACGCTTGATTTGAGAATGGAAACGATTAGAAGCGGAAGTCCCCATACGTTGCGACTTATCAAAACTCAATCAGCTTATGAATTGGCTTTAAAGCATTGGGAAGAAGATAGTGATTTATTGGCGCGTTTATTGGCCTTGGATAATAACTAAATTGATTAAATGATTCAACCACGTCAGCAGACGCTTCAGTTACAAGACAAAACAACGCTAGGCATCACTATTTTTCCCGCAGAAAATAGTGATACCCCAATCCTAATAATCTACCCCGCCTTCGGCGTAAAAGCCACCTATTACCAACCTTTCGCCCAAAAACTAAGCAAAAAAGGCATTACCGTAGTCACCACAGACTTACGAGGACACGGTCTATCCTCCGTCCGCCCAGACGCAAAAAACAACTACGGTTTCCTAGCCATGATAAACGACTTGAAAGCCGTTTCTGATTATTTAAAACAGGAAAATTCAACCTTAAAAATCTATATTTTAGGACATAGTTTAGGTGGGCAAGCAGCAAGTTTAGCGGTTGCCAAATATCCGAATAATTTTGCGGGTTTGGCAATGATTGGGTCACCCAATGTGTATTATAAAGGTTGGTCAGGCTTTCATTATTATCGACGAAAAATTGGTTTGAATCTACTACCTGCTATTGGACAAATAGTCGCTGTTTTACCCAAGTTTAAAATTGGTGGTTATTATACGACTCAAAAACAAATCCAGGAATGGGGCTATACGGGACAAACGGGAAATTATAAAGTTATGGGCGATGATTTCGATTATGAAAAAGCAATGACTACTGTGAAAATTCCAGTTTTCGCTATTGATATTGAAGGGGATTTAATGGCGCCGAAAGCAGCAATCAAAAACTTATATCAAAAATTTAAACGTACTTCCGCTTTGACAACTTTGACTTTGACTAAAGTAGCGACTGACCCAAAATTATCGCATATCAATTGGCCTCGAAAAGCGACGGATGTTATGGTGGAAGCTGTCAGAGATTGGCTGAACTAAAAAACAGCGCCTATTTTTAGTGTTTTCAGTTCCTAATAATTTTCAATCCGTTGTTTACTTAATCCGCTGTTTTAAAGTATTTTTCAACAATGGATTAAGTAAACAACGGATTTTTTTCACTGATTTAAGAACCCTATAATACAATCTATCTCTTTTAATTAGTCACCGATTCCCTTTCATAAATCACCGCTCCTTCCTTAATAGTTTCTAGCACCGTCATATCCTTTAATTTATCGGCAGCAATGGTCAGTGGATTTTCTGCTAAAATCACTAAATCTGCTAATTTTCCTACTTTAATAGACCCTTTTAGATGCTCTTGTTTGTGCTGATAAGCGGAATTAATCGTGATCGCTTTTAAGCCTTCATAAGGGCTTATTCGCTCGGCTGCGCCTAATATTTTTCCACTTCGAGTAACTCGATTAACGGCAGTCCATAATAAGAATAATTGGTCAATGGGCGTCACGGCAAAATCGGTATGATTGGTACAGACAATGCCCATATCCATCGTCGTTTTCATCGGGCTTAAAAAAGAAGCTCGTTCTTCGCCTAAATTGGCTAAATGGGTATCGCCCCAAAAGAAGGCATGATTAGTAAAATAAGCAGGCACCATTGCATGCTTTTTATATAATGCTAATTGGTCAGGACGCACAAATTGGGAATGAATAATCACACTTCTTAAATCTTTAGGTACTGTTTCCATTGAATCAATGACCCATTGGTGGGTTTCTAAAAATAAATCTATGGCACCATCTCCATTGGCATGCGTATACACTTGCACACCTGCCTCATAGCATTGCTTCATTAAACCACCTAATTGGGCTTTGGTTAAATTCGGAAAGCCTTTACAATCATGGGCACAACCTGGCACGTCTGTTAAATACGGTTTACTAAAAAAAGCTGTTTTTCCTTGCGGCGAACCATCTGATACTATTTTTAAACCTGCTAATCGAAGCCTATTTTTGCTTTTTCCAAATTGGGCTAAATGATTCGTGAAATAATCTTTGGCATCTAAAAAGCCTGCTAATACTTCGATGTCTAATTTTAATTTACCCGCTTCGGCTGCCTTCGCTAATAATTGATAAGTTTTATAATCTGCAAATCCTTCTTGTGCAGTCGTTATTCCATGAGAGGCATATAAGTTTTGCACCGATTCTAATAAAACCATAGCTTCTTCTGGTGTAGGCGTAGGTAAGGCTTTTCGGATAGGATAAAGCGCTGTTTCTTGTACTAAGCCAGTTGGTTCATTTGAATTAGGGAAACGGACAATTACCCCACCTGCAGGGTCTTCTGTATTCTCATCAATACCTAATTTTGCTAAAGTTACGCTATTCACTACTGCCATGTGCCCAGAAGCATGCATTAAAAATATTGGATTATTAGGGAAGGCTTCATCTAAATCTAATTTATTAGGGTGTCTTTTTTCTTCCAATAAATCGGGGTCATAGCCCCAACCAACAATCCATTCTCCTTTAGCAACACTATTTTTCTCTTGGTAGGTCTTTAGTTTTTGGACTATATCTCCAATATTGTTGACCGTACTAACAGGAGGCGAGGATATATTGGCTTGCGCTAATAGAGGCATCATCATTGCCAAATGACTATGTGCATCAATAAATCCTGGCAACATCGTTTTACCGCTTAAGTCGATAACTTTGGTGGCATCACCTTGATGGGTAGCTATTAAAGAGTTTTCATCAACCGCTAGTATTTTTCCATCTTTTATAGCGACAGAGGTGGCTTTTACAGCTGCTCCTTCCATCGTAATGACGTTGCCATTATGATAAATAATATCTGCTATTTCTCCTTTGGGTGGAGATTGGCAAGCACAAAAAATGGTTAGTAGTAGAATAAAAAGTAGTTGGGTTAGTTTTTGCATTTTTGTTTTATTAAATCCTTTCTCGTTAATGACTTGCTTGTTCTTAAACGCTCCAAGATTTTGAAAATGCTTGGAAGTCTTGTAAAAATAATTCCCACAAGGTAAGATTAATTACTATCTTGTCCAATAAATTTAAAACTGTTATACTTTGCAAACTATCTCTAAAAATATCGCTCGTTCTCTTATTATTGACCAGCAATTACCCGCTCCTAAAAAAGGGAAAAATGGCACTTTATCCACCATTGAACATTTAGGATATGTGCAACTAGACACCATTTCTGTGATTGCTCGGGCGCATCATCATATATTGTGGACAAGGGTTCCTAATTACCGACCTGACTTTTTAAAGACCTTAGTTGAAAAAGATAAAACGGTGTATGATTATTGGGCGCATGCCGCTAGTTTTTTACCCATGCGAGATTATCAATTTAGTTTGTATCGAAAATGGGAAAAGGCACAAAAAGACAAACATTGGTATGCAAAGCATCCTAAAAATATGGCTTATGTGCTAGACCAAATCAAAGAACAAGGTCCTTTAATGTCTAAAGATTTGGATAAAGGGACGTTTACTAAAACGCAAGATTGGGCAATTCCACCCATTAAACAGGCACTCATGCATTTATTTATGGATGGGCAAATTATGATTGTTGGCCGGAAAGGATTTCAAAAAATTTATGACTTGCCAGAGAATTTTCTACCTTCCAATGTCAATATAGATTTACCGACTAGACAACAATATATTGAGCATATTATCCGAAGAGACATTCAATCACATGGCTTAATTACGACTAAATCTATTGGACATTTATTAAAAATTTCTATCAAAGAAAAACAAGCAGTTATTGACCAATTAATACAAAAAGGAGAATTAACGCCCATAAAAATAAAAGGGATAGATCATTTGGTTTATTATGGTTTTACGGAACTAGT
>JAFMDF010000082.1 GCA_017857395.1 Bacteroidota bacterium
AACTGCCTACTGCTAACTGCCTACTGCTAACTGCCTACTGCTAACTGCCTACTGCTAACTGCCTACTGCAATACTGCAACTGCTACCGCCGCCTAGGCCTATATCTTGATTTAGTCAAAATTTCCTGTACATCGTCCAAGGCAATTAATGCTTGCAAAGTTGTTTCAGGTTGTCGTTCCATATACGATTTGACCATCTGCCACCCCATCCAATTACCTACTTCTCCAGGAGAATCTTCCGTTAATCCAGCAGATTTAGGAGCAGGGGTGACCAATGACTTATAATTTTTATAATCATCTGAATACATCAATTCTTCCTTTAGGATATATCCCCAAACATCCAATTCATACGCATTGACCCATTCTACTTGTTGAGCGGTGTAACCCAATTTAATACTATCGGGCGCATAAGGTAATAGTTGGTCAAGAATATACATTTTTTTGCCATTATTAATAATATGGTCAATAAACCGATTGCCTCTGACTGGGCCTACTAAATCATCAATAATCCCCTTGAATATCTTGGCAGATAAATGTTTTTTATCGTTGGTTCGCGCAACGTATTTGGGTAAACTTAAAGGTGGATAATAATAATATTCAAAATCTTTTCCCAAATATAAATCCAAGCCTATAGCGATTGCATTTCCTTTTGGTGGAATGGCAATACCATAAGTGAATTCAGAAATAAAAGTATAAAATTCAGGAATTTCCTTGTTTGGAAAATAATATTTATAAAATTGAAAACCTTGCTTTAATTCTTTTTCAATCGGGCTAAAATCGCCATAAACGGAATCTACTTTATGGTGTAACGTTCTCACAAAAGGGTAAGTTAAAAAACCTTTGGTATACTCTCGATAAGCACCTGTAGTATCCCAAGGTTTTTTGATTTGCAAAGCCCTAGTTAAATAAAAATCGGTGAAGTCAGGATATTTTTCTTCTAATGCTTTAATGCCTGCTGCTACTTGATTGGTATCAATGGCAAATAAATCTTGGTCAAATCTATTCACTTTTATAGTAACATCCACGTCACTTACATCAGGAATGTTCTTATCTTTGTCATCCGAACAAGCAATAAAACAATTGAAGCTTATTAATAATATAAAAAATAATAAAAAATTATTTTTTCTTAGCATAAAGTAGTGCTTTTGTGCGTTTTTGAGAGTAGCCCAGGCTTTAATCTGGTAATAATTTAAATATCAAAGAAACAACCATTATAAGATGAAAAAAATTGTCTTAATTATCACCTTTTTTTCGGTAATGACCACGATTGGCTTTAGTCAATTAAATCTAGATTTTGATAAAGAATTGAGATTGGGATTCCAATTAAGTCCTTCTTTTAGTTGGATGTCTACCGATGACAATCTAATCAATGGAAATGGACTTAATCTAGGGCTAAAACTAGGCATGGTCGGCGAATACTATTTTCGAGAAAATTATGCGATTGTGAGTGGAATTAATTTTGCTTTTAATCAAGGTGGTACCTTAAAACACCAGGAAGGAGGAGATTTATGGCCTAAATCAGAATTAAGCGATTTGACCTTGCATCAATTACCCGATGGGGTTAATTTAAAATACCATATTCAGTATTTAGAAATACCTTTTGGAATAAAATTAAGAACGAAAGAATTTGGTTACTTACGGTATTTCGCAGAGATTCCTATCTTTAGCCTAGGGTTTAAATTACAAGCAAGAGGAGATGTAAAAGGGACAGCTAGTGAAGATAGAGAGCGAGAAAACATCACCGAAGATGTGAACTTATTCAACCTCACTTGGGGCTTTGGCGGTGGTGTGCAATACACCTTATCCGAAAGTACCGCTATTGTTGGTGGTATTATTTACCGACAAGGCTTTACGGATGTAACGGATAATTCTGCTTTGAAAATAGATGGAATAACTAGAGAAGACTCTAAGGGGATTATAAAAAGTTTGACGATTCGATTGGGCTTCCTTTTTTAACGACAGATGGGCTATTTTTTGAAATATTCTACATCCATTCCATTAATTTTCCTAGTAATACGGAGATTAGCTTGAACATCTAATATCTGTGGTACTTTATTAATCCGTGGTATATCAAGTATAAATTGTCCGGCTTATTTTATCCATTAATAAGCATTTAAGGCTGAAATTTCTTATCTTCGTTCGAATTTTCAAAAAAGAGGCATTTAATTAGTACGAAGTACCACTTAAAGACACACAAAAGACAAAAACATGACTGGCGGATTAATAAATGAAGACTACATCAATAACTTTATTGATAAGGCACTAGAAGAAGACGTTCAAGATGGTGACCATACTTCCCTAGCCTGCATTCCTGCAGCAGCAAGAACAAAAGCAAAATTATTAGTAAAAGACGATGGTGTGATTGCTGGTATAGAATTAGCCCAACGCATTTTTAAGCGAGTTGACCCAACTTCGACGATTTCTCTTTTCAAGAAAGATGGCGAGGCGGTACGATATGGTGAAATTGCTTTTGAAGTGGAATGTAATTCGCAAGCTTTATTGAAAGCAGAGCGATTGGTTTTGAATACCATGCAGAGAATGAGTGGTATTGCCACGATGTCGAATAGATTTAAATTTGAAGTAGAGGATTTACCTGTTATCGTTTTAGATACTAGAAAGACCACGCCATTATTGCGATTTTTAGAAAAATGGGCCGTAAAAGTAGGTGGTTGTACTAATTATCGCTATGGTTTGTACGATAGAATTATGATAAAGGACAACCACATTGATGCTTGTGGTGGTATTCAAGAAGCGATAAAGGCAGTCCATATTTATTTTAAAGAAAAAGATATGAAATTGCCTATCACCGTAGAGGTACGGAATCTAGTAGAATTGCATAAGGTGTTAGAAATTGGAATGGTAGATAGAATTATGTTAGATAATTTTGAAGTGCCTCTTTTAGAAGAAGCAGTCGCTACCATTGGTGACCGATTTGAAACCGAAGCATCTGGTGGGGTAAATATTTATACGGTAAGAGAAATTGCTAAGTCTGGTGTGCAATATGTTTCTGTAGGCGCTTTGACACATTCAGCGACTAGCTTAGATTTAAGCTTGAAAGTGATTAAATGATTAGTTACCATGTTGCGGTGGTACCATGTTGCGATGTTTTATCGACAACAAGGCAACATGGTAACACCGCAACATGGCGACACTCCCTACTGCTCAAAAGCAAACTGTATAATATTAGCCCCCATTTGCAGCGCATTTCTTCTTGCGGCTGGCGTATCTTTATGTACTTCTTGGTCTTCCCAACCATCTCCTAAATCAGATTCATAAGAATAAAAGGTCACTAATCTTCCTTCGTGAAACAATCCAAATCCTTGGGCGGGTTTATCATCATGTTTATGAATTTTTGGCAAACCATTTTTGAAGTTAAACTTCTGATGATAAATCGGATGTTCAAATGGTAATTCAATAAATTCTTGTTCTGGAAAGACTTTTTTCATCGCTGCTCGCACATAAGGGTCCATTCCATAATTATCATCAATATGCAAGAAACCGCCAGCAATTAGATAGTTGCGTAAATTTTCTGCTTCAAAATCTGAAAAAACGACGTTTCCGTGTCCTGTCATGTGCAAGAAAGCATAATCGAATAAGGCAGCATTTCCTACTTCTACTGTTCCATAATCTCTATTGAAATTAGTGCCTAATTCATCATTGCAAAAAGCAGCTAAGTTGGGTAAAGCAGTTGGATTGGAGTACCAGTCTCCACCGCCGTTGTACTTTAGTAGACCCATTTTTAAGGCTGTCGTGTTTTGCTGAACAGTTGTGAAACTGATTAGTCCAATTAGAGCGATAATTGCTAGCAATGTATTTTTCATCCGTATTTTTTTGACGCTGATTTCGCTGATTATTATGATTGTTAATGTTTTTTCCTGTATTACCTATCAACCTTGTAACCTCTACACCTTTCAACCTCCTCTATTCATTCAACAAATTCAAAGTATGACAAGCTACAATGCCTGCCGTTTCTGTACGTAATCGACTATTGCCTAAATTCACACCTTGAAAATCATTGGCATAAGCTAAAGTTAATTCCTGTTTAGAGAAATCCCCTTCGGGACCAATTAATAATAAAACGTCCTTTGGTGCTTCGTAGTTGTCTTTTAGGGGCATATTTTCTGCACCTTGGGCGATATACTTTGAGCAATTGATACGAGGAGTTTGGACAAATTGTTTAAAAGAAATAGGTTCGTGCAATATTGGGAGGTAAGCTTTTAAAGATTGCTTCATAGCGGAGACTAATATTTTACGTAGTCTATCCGTTCGCACTTTGCGCCTTTCAGAATGATGGCAAATAATCAATGAGATTTCATCAATTCCAATTTCGGTGGCTTTTTCTAAAAACCATTCTAATCGATTGATATTTTTAGTTGGTGCAATGGCGATATGTAATTTAAAAGGGCGTTTATTATAGGCATGATGTGTTTTTAAGATTTGAATCACACATTTCTTTTTGCCCGTTTCTTGGATAATACCTTCATAAAAACCACCTTCTCCATCCACAAAAGAGATGGCATCTCCTTCTTTTTTACGTAGTACTTGCACACAATGTCTTGCTTGTTCGACGTCCAAACGAGCAATATTTCCATCGACATCATCAGTATAAAATAAAATCATCTTTATGGTTGAGCCAGTTGTCGGTTCTTAAGAGGCTGTTAAAAATAGCCAATAGGGTACGGACAACGGTAGTTTACTAAAACATTGAACCAAAAATATACTACTTTTGCAAGCGAGCCAAAACAATGGCGTAAAAACTATCGTTTTATCTCCGAAATAAGGATGCAAAATTTGAAAATTGATTTGAATTTTAAGTTTGAGATTCATTTGAAATAGTTGAAGTTGTCAACAATTTTCATTTTTGAATTTTAGATTTTAGATTTTAGATTTTAAATTAAGATACACATGGATTATGTGGTTATGGCGGGGCAACTTTTTTTGAGTTTGTCTATATTGATTGTACTGCACGAAATGGGGCATTTTTTCCCTGCAAAATGGTTTAATACCAGAGTAGAAAAATTTTACTTATTCTTTGACCCTTGGTTTGAATTATTCAAAATCAAAAGAGGGGATACTGAATATGGAATTGGTTGGTTGCCTTTAGGTGGTTATGTGAAAATATCGGGGATGATTGATGAGAGTATGGATAGAGAACAAATGAAATTACCGCCACAACCTTGGGAATTTCGGTCTAAACCAGCTTGGCAGCGTTTGATTATTATGTTGGGTGGGGTAACGGTGAATTTTATTTTAGGTTTTATCTTATTTGGATTGGTTTTATGGACTTGGGGGGAGCGTTATACACCTATTGAGAGTGTAAAGCATGGTATTGTTGTTGACTCTTTAGGAATGGATTTAGGTTTGCAGGATGGAGATAAAGTAGTGGCGATTGGAGGGAAGAGAATGGATAGGTCTGGAGGAAATTTATTGAGAAGAGAAATTATTATCAATGGAGCAAAGGACTTCACAGTTGAAAGAGGTGGCAGAGAACAAGTAATTGCAGTTAATGATACATTTATAGACGTACTTTCTCGACATGAGAATAAAGGTATGGACCTTTATGTAGAACGGATACTTTTTGTAGTGGATACTTTTTCAAAAAAAAGCCCAGGAAGGGAGGCTGGCATTGAGAAAGGAGATAGAATTATTGCCTTAAATGGGCAACCAACTACTTATTTTCATGAGTTTAGAAAAGGACTTATGAAAAGTTTTCCAAAAGCAGAGCAAAAGGAAATTAATTATAGTCGTCAAGTTACTGTTGATGTAATCAAGAATTTTGTAGCAGGAAGTACCGATACAGTGAGTTATCAAATAACCACAACAAAAGACCGTGGTGTAATTGGTATTTATCCAGTATTTCCAGAAATGGCTATCCAAGAATATTCTTTCGCAGAAGCCATGCCAGCAGGTTATTTCAAAGGCTATAATTTTCTAGCCGACCAAATCAAAGCTTTTGGTCAAATTTTCAAAGGAAAAATCAAAGCATCAGAAAGTTTAGGTGGCTTCGGGTCGATTGCAGGCATGTTTGATACCTCTTGGAATTGGTATCGATTCTGGACAATGACTGCTATTTTATCTTTGATTTTAGGCTTTATGAATTTATTACCGATTCCTGCTTTAGATGGTGGTCATGTGATGTTTCTATTATACGAAGTAATTAGTGGTAGAAAACCAAGCGATAAATTTATGGAATATGCGACGATTGCTGGTTTCGCAATTGTGATGGGTTTGGTCTTATTTGCGAATTACCAAGATATACGACGTTTCTTCTTTTAGCAAGAAATGTAATTTAATACTGCTCGGAAATGCACAAAATCTAGAACTAGATTTTGTGCATTTTTATTTGGGAGAACTTCTACCAAGAGGATAGCAAGTTCTCAGAATAGGAGTCGTCAGGAGGCGACTAGATACTGATTCTGATTCCTAGTCAGGAGACTAGGAATATCGGCGCTCAAAATTTCCTAGTTTCGATGTTTCTAGTCTTCAGACTAGAAACTGCTATCCGCAGGTCTCCTGACCTGCATTGAGAAATCACAAAAGATACAGCGTAAAAAGTAGCCAATTATGAAAGTCCTTTTAAGTCAAGACATACCTTTCAAACCTTCAAAATTTCCAATTAACTATAGTTGGGTCATTCTAATAGCAGGTATTATTGGTGTACTAATGAGTATTCCAGGGCAAACAATGGGCGTATCTGTATTTACCGATTACTTAATCGACGCCTTAAAAATTGAACGTATAGAATTATCGAATGCCTACTTAATTGGTACCTTAACAAGTGCGATGCTATTGCCTAAAGTGGGGAAATTGTATGATAAATATGGAAGTCGTTTAATAGCAATGGGAGCAGCTTTCCTATTAGCAATTACCTTAGTACTAGTCTCTTTTTCGGCACAAATAGCCGATGCAATTGCGCTGCAATTTTTTAATCAACCATCTACTTATATCACTTTTGCAACGATTACTGTCTGTTTTTTCTTATTAAGATTTTCTGGACAAGGCGTCTTGACTATGGTTTCCAGAACTATGCTAATGAAGTGGTTTGTAGAAAACAGAGGCTTTGCTAATGGGTTAAGCGGAGTTGCGGTATCCTTTGGTTTTTCTATTGCACCACAGATTTTTAATCAATTAATAGAGCAAACCAATTGGCAACAAACACTTTGGCAATTGGCGTTCGTAGCAGTTTGTTTTATTGGTTTTGCTTTTATATTTTTTCGAGACAATCCCAAAGATGCGAATTGTAAACCTGATGGAGGACGACCATTATTCCAAACGAAAAATAAAAAAAAGAGCTTGCCCATTAAAGACTATACGTTAAAAGAGGCACAAGGTACTTTTGTTTTCTGGGTATTTACCTTGACGATGGCATTATTGGGATTATACGTTACCGCTATGACTTTTCATATTGCAGATATTTTTGAAAAAGTAGGCCGCAGCAGAACGGAAGCATTTGCCATCTTTGTGCCCATTGCTTTTGTCGCCTTATTCTTTCATTTTTTTGGTAGTTGGATAAGTGATTATATTCAATTAAAGTACTTGCTTTTTTTAGAATTATTAGGCATTAGTTTGTCTGCTTATGCCTTTATTAATTTGGGCACAAATCCTTTTTATTATTACCTACTGATTTTTGCGAATGGTATGTTTAGCGGTTTAGCTGGGGTGTTGTCAAATGTTAGTTGGCCTCGATTTTTTGGGTTAAAACATTTAGGCGCAATTAGTGGATTTGCAATGAGTTTAAATGTAGCAGGAAGTGCCTTAGGCCCTGCTGTTTTTAGCTTGGCAGAACAATATGGAGGGCATAGTTATGAGGTAGCTTGTTATGCTGTTTTGATGGTTGCAATCGTTTTACTCCTATTGGGATTGAAGGCAAATAATCCAAACTAACTGAATTTTTGAAAAGGAATAAATATTAAAAAAGAGCCATAAGAACTTTCAATTAATAGATATAAATAATATATTTATCAGTATATTTATTAATCTCAAGCTTATTATTGAATATGAATTTTACTAATTGTTTAACTAACTATTTTTCAACTAATTTATGAATAACATTAAATCAAAATATATAAAGTTACATTTTGATTTAAAAATATAATTTAAGTTTTAGTTGTTAAAATTCAATTACTTATAAATTTTTTTTATTCAATAATGATTTTTTATAACCAGTCCGAGCATGAAAAAAATTATACTTTTTACGACCTTTCTTTGTAGCTTCCAATTCCTTTTTGCTAATAATTTTCGAGTAGAAATTTCGGTCTTTGAAAAAAGTGTACCTGTTGATTATTTTTTTGGAGTGGAAGATGTAAAACTAGCCGTTGATGTCAATAATCTTTTTCGATATTATGTAGGAGATTTCACAGACGCGAGTGAGGCAGAAGCGGCAAAAACAGCATTGGTTGCCAAAGGATATAAATATGCTAAAGTAGTAGATTTGAAAGCAGAGCGGGCCAACTGTTCGGCATCTTGTAACACCTCAATCTATGTAGAAAATATTTTCTTTGATTTTGATCGCTCTGATTTGAGAACTAAATCGAGAAATGATTTAGCCGAATTAGCAAAATTAATGCAAAGTAACCCAGATTATAAGGTAGAATTAAGTGCGCATACAGACGCCAAAGGTTCTTTAGAATATAATACTGCCTTGTCGAAGCGACGGTCAAATTCTGCTAAAGATTACCTAATTGCTAGAGGGATTAGTGCAGATAGAATTACAACGAGTGAATTTGGCGAAACTTCTCCAATTGCTAAAAATGACTTAAATGGAAAAGATAGCCCATCAGGCAGACAATATAACCGAAGAGTTGTAGTGACTGTAATGAAAAGTAATGGAACGATTGTTCCTAATGTCGTTCAGCCAATTAATGTGCCTGATGCGTTGAAGGTGAATTAATTATATATAGGTTATAAGGTAACAGGGTTTAAAGGGAACAAGGTAAAACTAGTTTGCTTAACCTTGTTACCTCGTAACCTTATCACCTTGTTACCTCCTTTTCCTCTTTTTTTCCTACCTTTACGATTGTATAAACTACACATTCGCTTATGCAATCCTATTCCTTATTTGAATTAAACGAATACATTCGCAGGGTCTTTGCGCTGAATTTTCAGGACGCAGTTTGGATTCGCTGTGAAATTGCGCAAATTAATGCGAGCCGAGGGCATCATTATTTAAATTTAATTGAAAAGTCAGCGGAGGGAGAAACCATAATTGCCCAATCTTCAGCAGTTTTATGGGCGAGTAAATATCGTCTACTAAAACGACAACATAAAAAATTATTAGCCGATTTATTGCAAGATGGGGTAGCGGTATTAATTCAAGTGAAAATTGAGTATGATGAACGCTATGGTTTAAAATTAGTCATTGAAGATGTTGACCCTAGTTATACCATGGGGCAAATGGAACTCAAAAGACAAGAGATTTTAGAAACCTTACAACAAGAAGATTTATTAGAAGTTAATAGTCAAATTCCATTACCTACCGTCATTCAACGTATTGCTATTATTTCCTCCGAAACGGCTGCTGGTTTACAAGATTATTTAAATCAAATGGCGACGAATAGTTATGGCTATCAATTTAGTAATCAATTATTTCCTGCGGCCATGCAAGGAGCGAATGTAGAAAAAGAGGTATTAAAGCAATTAAAGAAAATCGCTTTTTTGAAGGCTAATTACGATGCAGTCATTATTATTCGTGGAGGTGGTTCTAAATTAGATTTAGCAGGGTTTGATAATTTAGCTTTAGGTCGAGCAGTTGCTAATTTTCCATTACCCGTTTTGGTCGGTATTGGACATGAAATTGATGAAACGGTTTTAGACAAAGTAGCGCATACTTCTTTGAAAACACCAACTGCCGTAGCTGATTTTTTAATCAGTCGGTTGCTACATTTTGAATCGACGATTTTAGAGTATAAAAATTATATTCATAATGCTGCAACCTATCAAGTTCAAGCAGAAAAGAATCAATTATCTTATGCCCAAAAGATGATTCAGTTCCAAGGAAATACCCAACTTAAAGAAGCAAAAGTTGCTTTGAACCAAGTGGCACAACGATTACCTTTGGCTGCTAAAAATAGTTTAGTTTTAGAAAAGAACGCTTTAGGACAATTAGCCAAAATAACTGAATTATTAGCACCAGAGACCGCTTTGAAAAGAGGCTTTAGTATTACAACAGCCAATGGAAAAGTAGTGACTAAAAAGAGTCAAGTCAAAAAAGGTACGATATTAACGACCCAATTATTAAATGACCAAATCAAAAGCACCGTCGATTAAATGAGTAAAAAAGCACTAACCTATAAATTGGCAATGGAAGAATTACAGACCATTGTTGCCCAATTAGAAGCCAATGCTATTGGGATTGATGAACTCTCTGAAAAAGTCAAAAGAGCTGCCGAATTGGTGCAATTTTGTCAAGACAAATTACGGACTACCGAGAAGGAAATGGATAATTTGTTTGAGGAAGCTTAGTATAGGGAACTTCAGTTCCTCGAAGGATTAAATATTAGAAGTGTATAAACGGATTTTATTAATAGTTGGACAGAAGTGAAAAATTAAATGAGGAAAAGAGATATAATAAAAGAATCCTTTATATCCTTTAGGTGCATTATAGGACCATTTGGTAGTCTATTCCGAAGATTTCCTCATTATTTACCATTATTGACTTTAGAAAATCATCAGGATATTGATAGTCCTATTAATTTAGATTTGAGCCTAAAAAAAATTAATAAAGAAATTAAAAGCAAATCTGTAAAGGATATTGATAATGCTGTAAAACTATTACTCAATTCTATTAATTGGCGAAATCATCTTGTAGGCTGCATCGTGATTATTAAGATAAATAAAGAAAACCAACAGTCTTTTATTGAAAGATTATGGGATATATGCTTAAACAAAAATTCGTGGGTGTTACCCCAAATATTAGCGACCTTATCTATAATAGATTCTGAGTTCCAACGGAAAGTAAAGAGTAAAGAAATTAAAGAAGCATTTTTAAATAATAAAATGGTGGTAAAAGAAATTGAACTTTTACTCCATTCTAAAAATAGAAAGAAATATCCAGATGAAGAACCCTACTATGGTTTATCATGGAAAAATAATTTAATAGGATTGATTAAGGAAGGGAAATTATAAAAACTAATATCATTTGGAAAATCTGTCTTTTCAATTCCGATATTTCCCAATAATAGCCTTCCCAGGAAAAGCGCCTTTAACATTCTCGCCTTCCTTCACGACAAACACTCCATTAATCAAAACATACTCCACTCCTTCCGAAAATTGTAACCCTTTAAAATCCGCTTTATCTATAATGGTATTAGGATTGAAAATAGTAATATCTGCATCCGTACCCACTTGAATTCGACCTTTTTGGCGCATCATAGGCGCAACTCCCTCTAAGCGTTTTGCGGGCATAATCGTCATCTTTTTCAAAGCAGTCATTAAGTCAATGACCTTTTGTTCTCGAACGTAGCGACCTAAAACACGAGAAAAAGTCCCTGCTGTTCTAGGATGCGCACCAGGTGCATAAGGCATACCATCTGAACCAATCATCGTGCGTTTATCTTTAATGCCTTTGACAATCCATTCTGGTTTCATCATGTGGATAATGACAACGCCGCCTTTTGCTCGATAAGCCTTAAAAGTAGCTTCTGTTAATCGCTCACTTGTTGCTTCCCATTGAATATCTTCATAAGTAATGCCTAGTTTTTCTTGCCAACCTTCATCAAAAATGGCACTTTCTAAAGAAGTAGAAGCGGCAGTATAAGGGTAGACTTCGGTCGTAATATCCAATCCTCTTTTTTGAGCAGAGGCCACCATATCTAAAGTAACTTGAATCTCGCCCAAAGAAAGACTATTCGCATGAACGATATGTAAAGGCGCACCGCTAGTAGTTGCATTGGCAATAGCCTCTTGAATACCGGGCATCCCAAAACCACGAGTATGCGAAAAAATAGGCACTTGTTTTGCTGCGGCAAATTCATAAACCCGATAAATTTCACCATGTTTTGACCCCGGATAATAACCAACGGGAACACCTATGCCCAATGCGCCTGCCGATAATTCTTCTGCCAACAAAACTTTCATCGTTTCTATTTCTGAATCAGATAAGGATTGATAGGCTGATTTCCCTAAATTAATCATCACTTTGGTCAAATTCATACTGCCAAAACCTTCTGCTGCGATGATTTTTTTTGCTTGCGTAACATAAGGTTGATATTGCTGCATTGCCATAGCTCGAATAGTGCTATGCGGAACAGTTGCCCCAAAATTGACAATAGAATTCCCTTTTTTGCTCGCCAACCATTCTCTCAAAAAATCTCTTCCACCTTCCAATTCCAAAGCAGTAGTCACCCCATCTCTTGCTTGATATTCATGCGCTTTATTGGTCATGCCATGCACATGTAAATCAATAAAACCTGGGGCGACGATAAGTCCCGAAACATCTATCACTTCTTTTCCGCTTAGTTCAGTTTGAGATATTTCTACAATTTTATCGCCAATGATGCCGATGTTTCTAATCGCATTTAATTCCGTTTCAGGGTCTATCACTTGACCACCTTTTAGGACTAGGTCATAAGTTGGCGTTTGAGCAAAAGTGCTAAGTGATAATAGCAAACAAAGAATAGGTAAATTTTTTTTCATAATAGGGGATTTATTTTAGTTCATCTGACCTATCCGTAGCAATGGAAGGTGCAAAGGAAAAATTGGATATTTTTGTTCTTAACTCATGGGTCATTTTAATATCGGTAGCTGCCAAAGCAGGCGTTAACTGCTCAATATTTCTTGCCCCAATAATTGGTGCAGTCACTCCAGAATGCCCACCTGCCCAAGCAATCGCCAAAGAAACTGGATGGTAATTATTGGTTTTTGCAAAATCTACAAAAGAGGATATGGAAGATAATTCTCGTTCTGCTTCGTAGCGTTTTTGATACATTTTATTGGTGTTTAAACGACCTTCTTTAGGGACTCTTTGTTGATATTTTCCAGTTAATAAACCACCTGCTAAAGGACTGTAAGGAAATACCCCTAATCCTTCACTTTCCGCCATCGGCAATAATTCAGATTCACATTGCCGCTTTAGTAAATTATACATTGGTTGCAAACAATTGATGGATGCAAAATTATTCTGCTGACAAATGGCAATGGCTTTCATCACTTGCCATGCGGCAAAATTGCTAATGCCCAAATAGAGTACTTTTCCTTGTCGAACAAAATCGTTCAGCGTTGCCAAAGTTTCTACTAAAGGCGTATTATTATCAAAGTGATGCAAATAATAAACATCCACATAGTCTGCATTGAGTCGTTTTAAACTAGCGTCTAAAGCTTTGGTTAAATGAAATCTACTCAATCCTCTAGCGTTTATATCTTTACCAGTCGGAAAATATCCTTTGGTCGCAATGACCACTTCTTCTCGATGATTCTTGATTAATTTGCCCAATATTTTTTCAGATTCTCCACCAGCATAACCATTGGCACAGTCGAAAAAATTAATGCCTTTATCTCTGCATAGACCATACAATTTTTTACTAGTTGCTTTATCTGCCTCATTTCCGAAAGTCATTGTGCCCATGCATAATGCAGAGACCTTTAAACCTGAATTGCCTAAATTTTTATAAATCATTGGTGTTGTTTTTATAGTTACTCGCCAAATTTAATCAAATGCTACAAAATAGTGTTTTTTTTCGCAAATTTCTTTTTTACCACATAGATACATAGTTCAGAAAGTACATATAGTTTTTTACCACTTAGTCATTTTAGTTCACTTAGGTATGACACGAATTAGAACTTAAATGAACTTATATGCCTTATGTGGTAGAAGAAAAGTAGTATTTCTATTCAAAATTTATTCCTAGCAAAACAAGCTTAAAAGCAGAAAAAATTTACCTTTGTGGTAAAAAAAGAACTATTATTTTTCCTAAAAGGTAAAAAATATGCAAAATAAGCAAGACAAAGTGATTATCGCCAACATGAGTGGCTTCTATGGCGACCGTTTTACAGCAGCCAGAGAAATGATAGAGGGTGGTCCGATTGATTTTTTGACAGGTGATTATTTAGCAGAATTGACGATGGCAATTTTGTATAAAGCACAATCAAAAAGACCAGAATTGGGTTATGCGGTGACTTTTCTCAAGCAGATGGAAGATGTGATGGGGCTATGTTTGGATAAAGGAATAAAAGTGGTAGTCAATGCAGGAGGTTTGAATCCTGCTGGTTTGGCAAAAGCCTTAAAAGATGTAGCAAAAACCTTACAACTAAATCCTAAAATTGGGTATGTAGAAGGGGATAATTTGATGCCTCGATTGGCAGATTTACAAAGTCAAGGTGTGCCATTCCAACATTTGGATAAAGACCTGACGTTAGCTAAAAGTGGGATGCCGCCAGTTTCTGCAAATGCTTATTTAGGTTGTTGGGGAATAGTAGAAGCGTTAAATAAAGGAGCGGATATTGTGGTAACAGGACGAGTGGCAGATGCATCGGTCGTAATGGGGCCAGCAGCTTATCATTTCGGTTGGGCTAGAGATAATTGGGATGCGATGGCAGGCGTTGCAGTTGCAGGGCATATTATTGAATGTAGTGGACAAGCAGTAGGCGGAAATTATTCCTATTTTAAAGAAGTGCCTTCTTATATTAATGTTGGCTTTCCGATTGCAGAAGTGGCGAATGATGGTAGTTGTGTGATTACCAAACATCCTGGAACAGGCGGATTAATAAGTGTTGGAACGGTTACTTCGCAGTTATTATATGAGGTCAATGCCCCTGCTTATATTACGCCTGATGTAGTGGCGCATATTGACACCGCTGAGTTAAAGCAAGTAGGAAAAGACCGAGTAAGTGTTTCTGGGACAAAAGGGACACCAGCGACAAATACGGCTAAAGTGACCATTAATTGCATGGGCGGTTTTAAAAATACCCTATCCTTTTTAATTGCAGGATTGGATATTGAAGAAAAAGCAAAAATCCTTAAAAATCAATTTTTAGAAAGTGTTGGTGGCGAAAAAGCTTTTGATAAATTAGACATTCAATTTTTCAAAACGCAAAATTTAGACCCCGAAGTAAACGAAGAAGCTTTTGGTAAAATTCGCTTTTCAGTAATTGATAGAAACCCTAAAAAAGCGGGTAGATTATTTACTTCTAAATTAGTCGAACTAGCCTTATGTTCTGTGCCCGGTTTTTGTTTTGATAGCCAATTAGGCCCAGCCAAACCTAGAGTTGTGCATTTTCCTGCCTTGATTGATAAAAAACATTTACAACAACAAGTAGATGTAGATGGAGAAAAGATGACGGTTGAAGAAATTACTTATAATGGTGTGCCAATTACGCTAGATAAAGTAGTACCTAATTATAACTTCTCCTTTGATGATTCAGAAACGGAAAAAACCTTTTTAGGGACTTTATTTGCCGCTCGTTCAGGAGATAAAGGCGGCAATGCAAATTTAGGAATTTGGGGAAAAACACCCGAAACATATACTTTTTTAAAGGCATTTTTGACAGTAGAAAAATTAAAGGAGCTAATGCCAGAGGCTAGACCGTATGAAGTTATTCGCTATGATTACCCTAATTTATTAGGCTTAAATTTCTATTTATTAGGCTTTTTAGAAGAAGGCGTTGCGGCTTCTACAAAGGTAGATGCACAGGCTAAATCGTTGGGGGAATATTTGCGGGCTAAAGTGATTGATGTACCTAAAAATCTTTTATCATGATAGAAATAGACAAAGAATTAAGTTGTAAATGTAAAGGACAATGTAAAAATAATCGTTGTGCTTGTAGAAAAAATCGACAACCTTGCTCCGAAAATTGTAAGTGTAAAAACTGTACAAACCCGTATAATGGAGTTGATGTTGAAGAATTACATATATGTGTATTAGATAGTATTGATAACTACAAAACATTAACGCCAGAAGACCTTGAAGAAGAGTGGGACTTACCTTGTGAATGTGAGAAAGTAAAGTTGAAAGATTTATTGGATGACTATGCCTGTACCCAATGTAATGAAATATACTATATCTCTTTTTGTTGGGGAGAAGTTGTTCAAGATAGTTGTACGTGGCATTGCGATGTATGTAGGACCTGTAGAGATTGGAGGGAGTGGCATTGCGAGACATGCAATCGCTGTACCTACGGTGTTACTTTGCCTTGTAGTGGTTGTGGTGGTTATGCGCATTAATTGCTATCATAAATAGCTGTCAAGAGGTATCATTGCTACTCAGCATCCAATAATAAAGAAGCATTCGCCAAGATTTTCCGTTTTCGAATAGCAAATAAACCCATCACGGGACCAATCAACAACACTAAAAACACATTAGTAGCAGGAATGATTGTTATTAAATAAGCGAATACCTGAATACTCACAATAGTCAAGGCAAAACCAATGCAATTGACAATAGTTAAAGCGGTACCAATGTATAAGCTAGGTGCTGTTTTAGCCACAATGGTAGAAAATTGAGGCGAATCTCCAACAACGGTAAATCCCCAAATTAAGAGGACGATAATAAATAAAACAGGAGATAAGTTAAAAATAAAAGGAGAGCATAAACAGCATAACCCTGAAATGAGCAACATGTTAAAAGCGACTTTAGCACTTCCTTTTTTTAAAGAAATATACCCACCAATAATACAGCCTAAAGTACCAATTGCAATCATGCAAAAAGAGAGTAGTGCAACAGGTAAAGCTGTTTGATTCAAATCATTATAGGTAACTAGCAGAAAAGGCACGAACGCCCAAAAGGTATATAATTCCCACATATGACCAAAGTATCCAAAAGCGGCGGCTCTAAATTGAGGAAAAGCAAAGATTTTCGGAATGGCATTCCATTCAAATTTAGCGCCTTTTTTGCGATTCGGACCATCTGGGACTAAGTAATACAATAATAAACCACCTAAAATAGCCATTCCTGAAGTTACCCACAAAACCATTTCCCAAGGTAGCGATTGCCCGACTACTTTTAATAAATGTGGAAAAGCAGTTCCTAAAACCAATGCACCAACTAAATATCCTAGGGCTTTTCCTAATTTTTTAGCATACCAATCTGCCGCTATTTTCATCCCCACAGGATAAATACCTGCTAAGAAAAAGCCAGTTGCAAATCGAAAAAATAATAAAGAGATCAAATCAGTAGCGAAAAAATAAACAGATAAATTAAAAATAGCGCCTAATATCGCAGAAATTAGAAAAACTTTGCTAGGAGAAAAGCGGTCAGCAATGGATAAAAAGGTAAATAACAAAGTACCGATAATAAAACCGAATTGAACAGCAGCAGTAATATCCCCTGTAGCATCAGCTGCTAAATGAAGTGCCTGTTGTAAATCGGCAATAATAGCATTACCTGCAAACCAAAGAGAGGTGCCACCAAACTGTGCGAATACAATAATTGGTAAAATATAAGCTGGTATTTTTGTTTGATTTGCCATAGCAACAAATGTAGAAAAAATAGTAAAGGGAAGCGGTCTTAGGTCTTATTATTTTCATGTAAAATTAAGGAATGCTCATCCGTGTTATGATTCATCCGAGTTAAAAAATCATCCGAACCCCACATTTTTACCAAGCAGAACTTGGTGCTACAAAAAAACTCATCCGTGGGGAAATAAAATCCGTGGGAAAAATATCCGTGTTATAATTCATCCGAGTTAAAAAATCCCCAGCTAATTCTACAAGTTTTTCCTATCTTCGCCCAAAACAATCGAAGACCATGCTGATAGACCTTCTCATCGTTCTAACTTACTTCATTACTATTTTTGTCGTTGCTATTTCTGGTAGAATGGGCAAAGATGTTACGACCGAAGAATATTTTTTAAGTTCTCGAAATTTAAGGTGGTATTCGGTTGCTATTTCAACCATTGCGACCAATGTACAAGGCTACCAGTTTTTGGGAATGATGGGTTCTGCTTACCTCTACGGATTAGCGCAAGCCAACTTAGAAATCAATGCGATTCAAGGACTTTGGATGGCAGCCTTTATTTTTATACCCCTCTATTTAAAAGACAAAGTCATTACGGTTACCCAGTTTATTAAAAACCGCTTGGGGACGACTGCCAGTTTATTTTATTCCATTTCTAATATTATCCTATTTTCAACAATAGCTTTAGGTGGCGCACTTTTTTGGGGAGCATACGCCGCAGATTTAGTCTTTGGCGATTACTTATCCTTTATTCACGAAGACCGAACAACTAGAGTGGGGATTCTATTAGCAGGCTTGGGTATTTTTTCCGCAATTTATACTTATTTAGGTGGTTTAGCCGCCGTTGTCAAAACCGATTTAATTCAGTTTGGAATTATTATTATCGGTGGAATTGCCATCCTAATTGTTGCCTTAAATAACCTTGGTGGTTGGCGTGAACTATACACAAAAACGCCAGATTTAATGCATTTGCATTTACCTGCTGATCATCCACAATTGCCTTGGATAGCCGTTTTTGGTTGGTTCTTATTAAATATCAATTATTGGTGTGCCAACCAAAGTGTAGTCCAGCGGTCTTTGGCGGCAAGAAGTTTAAAAGAAGCACAAATAGGTTTATTAGTAGGAGGCGTATTGAAATACTTGATGGCAATTTTAATCATTATTCCAGGCATTGCCTTAGCAGGTATTTTGATTGATAATCCATTACAAGACCCTGACCAAACCTTTCCATATTTAGTGGCCAATTATTTACCTGTCGGCATGCGAGGTATTATTTTATGTGCCTTATTTGCTTCCTTAATGAGTACGGTCGATTCTACGTTTAATTCCTTAGCCACCCTTTGGTCGGTGGATATTTATAAGGGCTACATTCGGAAAGATGCAACGGACAAGCAAATGGTGGCTGCTGGTAGACAGACCATTTTGGTGACTTTATTTACGGGTGTTGGTATGGGCTTAATCTTATTATATTCTAAATTCTCTGCGGTAGAAGTCGCTTTTACGCATACCTTAAATGAATTGCGTTATTATATCATTACAGGTATTGTGGTCTTGATTTGCACAGCGGGATTTGTTTTGAAACCTAATTATAGATTAGTAATAGTCGGATTTATTAGTACGTTCTTTTCTCATTTATTTTTGGAAAATTATTTCCCTGACCTCAATTATTTTGTGCGAGCAAGTTTAGTGATTGCAACGGGTTTTTTATTAATTGCCATCCCCGCATTTTTCCAAAAGGGCATGCGTCCATTAAAAGACATTTATCAATCTGCTTCCCCGCAATTGACGAAGGCAGGTGTCGTCTTATTACTGTCTTTAGTGGTTTTGCATTTGATTTTTCATTAGAAAGAAAACCTTCTAAGGAATTTTGCGAAAAATAAACTAGTCAGACTTATTAGGAGGATGGGTTAACGGATTTTAACGGATTGAACCGATGGTGGACGGATTTTTATAATTGAATTTGAGTTTAAAATTTACCTAAGAAATCCTATAATTAAATTATATTCGACTTTTTTTACTGTAAAAATAAATTTTAAGAAAAAGCTATAAAAACTCATCATGACGACCAACCAATACAACCAAAGCTTAGATAAAAACCAAGCCAATTACACGTCCCTTTCTCCCCTAACTTTTATCAAAAGAGCAGCTTATGTCTATCCTAATAAAACGGCCGTAGTCTATGGCGAACGCCGATTTACATGGAAGGAAACCTATCAGCGTACTCGTCAACTGGCTTCCGCTTTACTAAGATACGGCATCAAAGAAGGACAAACCGTTTCCGTATTAGGCTATAATACACCCGAAACGTATGAGGCACATTTTGGCATTCCAATGACAGGTGGCGTAATCCATGCGATTAACACTCGTTTGGATGCGAAGAATATTGCTTTTATGATGGATCATGCAGAAACCAAGATTTTACTGACGGATACTTTGGCAGCACCTACGATTAAAGAAGCTTTAAAATTAGTCAAACATAAACCGTTAGTCATTGATATTATTGACCCAAATGAAACGGGCGGCGAACGATTAGGAGGAATGGATTATGAGGCATTTATTGCAGAAGGAGATGCTAATTTTGCTTGGCAATTACCCGCAGATGAATGGAATGCAATCGCTTTAAATTATACGTCTGGCACAACTGGAAATCCAAAAGGCGTAGTTTTTCACCATAGAGGTGCTTACTTGAATGCCTTGGGAAATATTCTAGCATGGGAGATGCCGAAGAATCCAATTTACCTTTGGACTTTGCCGATGTTTCATTGCAATGGTTGGTGTTTTCCTTGGGGACTAGCAGCAGTTGGTGGAACAAATATTTGTCTAAGAGCTGTTCGAGCAGAAGAAATTTACGAATTAATTGAAAAAGAAAATATTACGCATTATTGCGGCGCACCCATTGTGCATAGTCTGATTGCCAATGCCTCAGATGAGTTAAAAGCGAAGAAAAAACATTTGGTCAAAGGGATGGTTGCAGGTGCGCCACCACCAGCGGCAGTATTGGATGCGATGGCACAAAATGGTTTTGAAATTACTCACGTTTATGGCTTAACCGAAACGTATGGCCCTGCTACCTTCTGCGATTGGGATACTGATTGGGATGCATTTCCAGCAGCTAAACAGGCAGAAATCAAAGCAGCACAAGGCGTAACTTACCACGTTTCCGAAGACCTCATTGTAGCGCATCCAGAAACATTAGAACAAGTGCCGTTTGATGGAGAAACGATGGGCGAAGTCTTATTCAGAGGCAACAATACCATGAAAGGTTATTTAAAAAATCCAGCAGCGAATGAAAAAGTTTTTGCAGGCGGTTGGTTTCATAGTGGCGATTTAGCGGTGACTTTACCGAATGGTTATATTCAATTAAAAGACCGTTCTAAAGACATTATTATTTCTGGTGGAGAAAATATTTCCAGTATCGAAGTAGAAGGCGCTTTATTCAAACATCCTGCGGTAATGGATGCTGCGGTAGTAGCCAAGGCAGATGAAAAATGGGGGGAAACACCTTGTGCTTTTGTCGCTTTAAAACCTGGGAAAACAGTTACAGAAGCAGATTTAATTGCTTTTGTACGTACCGAAATTGCGCATTATAAAGCACCCAAACGAGTTATTTTTGGAGATTTACCAAAAACTTCTACGGGGAAGACGCAGAAATTTGTTTTGCGGGAAAAAGCTAAAACAATATAATTCGAGTTGCGAGTTACGGGTTGCGAGTTCAAATACGAATAGAATTTGAGCATTGATTATTTATTCTATAAAGCTATATGAACTTAAATGACTAAGTGGTAGCAAATAATTAGCGAAGATTCGTATCTCAATTGAATAGCTAATATCCGTTGGGTTTCATTAATCCGTTGGGAATTAAATGCAACATATTCAAGCTTTTTTATCAACTATTTAGATAGAAAATAGAATCCCTTTTCCTATCTTCACATTTTAAAATAAAAACTTAAAACCTAATCAAATATGTTCTATTTAACACAAAGTTTGCATCGAAATGCACAAACAAGAGGTCAAAAAATTGCAACCATCAATGGCGACCGCCAAAGGACTTGGGCAGAATTAAAAGGTAGGGTAGCTCGTTTTGCAGGTGCATTAAAAAGCATGGGCGTGCAAGAAGGCGATAGAGTAGCGATTTTAGCCCTGAATTCCGATAGATATTTTGAATATTATTTGAGTATACCTTGGGCAGGTGCTTGTGTGGTGCCTTTGAATGTTCGTTGGTCAGCTGCGGAGAATGCATATTCTTTGAAGGATGCAGGGGCAGAAGTTTTGGTCGTAGATGACGCATTTGCGAAAATGGTACCTGCTTTAAAAGCAAAAGGCGTTAATTTAAAAAGAGTGATTTTTATTGGAGAAGGGGAGTTGCCAGAAGGGATGTTGGATTACGAAAAATTAATCCAAGTACACCAACCAACCCCAGATGCTTATCGCAAAAATGATGATTTAGCAGGTATTTTTTATACAGGCGGAACAACAGGATTTCCAAAAGGCGTCATGTTGACCCATGCAAATGTATGGGCAAGTGCTATTGCTTTAGTGAGTTGTATTGGATTAAGTGATGACCATAGAATTTTGCATGCAGCACCCATGTTTCATTTAGCCGATGGGGCGATGACCCAAGGCGGAATGTTAGCAGGTTCAGCCCATGTTTTTATTCCTATGTTTACGCCAGCAGCTACGATAAAAGCCATTGATGAGCAAAAAGCAACGCATGCTTTATTAGTGCCTGTGATGATTCAAATGGTTATCAATGACCCAAGTGTAAAAACGGCTGATTTGTCGTCTTTACAATTTGTTTTATATGGTGCTTCGCCAATTACAGAATCCGTTTTGATTCAAGCGATGAATACCTTATCGCAAGCACAATTCGCCCAAGGATATGGACAAACAGAATTAGCGCCTTTGGCAACGATGTTAGCGCCAAAATATCACACGACCGAAGGTCCTTATGCAGGGAAACTAAAATCTGCAGGTCAAGCGATACCTTGTGTAGAAATTAAGATTGCGGATAAAGACGGCTCCTCTTTACCATTAGGAGAAATTGGAGAAATTGCCGTTCGAGGTCCAAATGCCATGACAGGTTATTGGAATAAACCAGAAGAAACAGCGGTTTCACTACGGGATGGTTGGGTGCATACAGGAGATGCGGGGTATATGGACGACGAAGGATTTGTCTTTTTAGTAGATAGAGTAAAGGACATGATTGTTTCAGGTGGTGAGAATGTTTATTCTGCGGAAGTAGAAAATGCGGTTAATAATCACCCTGCGGTCGAGCAAGTTGTGGTGATTGGTATTCCATCTGAAGAGTGGGGCGAACAAGTCCACGCCGAAGTAATTTTGAAAGCAGGACAAACAGCAACTGTAGAAGATATTATTGCTAAGACAAAAGAATATATCGCCAATTATAAATGTCCTAGAAGTATTACTTTTAGAACGGAGCCTTTTCCATTATCAGGTGCAGGGAAGTTATTAAAGCGAGATGTACGGAAGCCTTATTGGGAAGGGAAGGATAGACAGATAAACTAGTTTTCAGTAGGCAGTAAAGCAGTAGGCAGTTAACCTAATTGCTGAATCTATTTGCCAAAAATGTGTGATAAGAATAATGTGCTTCCAAGATTTTAGATTTTGGAAGCACTTTCTATTAATTACCGATCCTTAATTTTTATGCAAAAATGGCTTAAAATCCTATTAGGAATAATCCTCGCCTTATGCCTAGTAGCATTGACTTTACGACAAATATATCTAACGCCCAATTACCTACCCGAACCAATTTTAACGGGCGAATTCTCAACGACCACAATTGAAAGTAGTGGACAGTCAAGAAACTTTCATTGGTATGCCCCAAAAAATATCAAAGGCAATACTATTATTTTTGTTTTGCATGGTTCTACAGGAACAGGCGAAGGTGTAAGAGAACAAGCAGCATACGAATTTGACAAATTAGCCGATAAAGAAGGTTTTGTGGTTGTTTATCCAACGGGTTATGCTAATCATTGGAATGACTGCCGAGGAAGTGCGGATTATCAAGCAAATACAGCAAATATTGATGATATTACTTTTTTAAAAGCGATAGAAAAATATTTAAGTGAATCACTCAATCAACCCTTTCAATATCGTTTTTCAACGGGACATTCTAATGGAGGTCATTTTAGTTTTAAACTAGCTTTGGAAGCACCCGAATGGATTAATGGCATAGCCGCGATTTCTGCGAATTTACCCATTGCTGCTAATTTAGATTGCCAGAAAAAAGGCGAATTTGTACCTGTACTAATTATGAATGGAACGGCTGACCCCGTGAATCCTTATGACGGTGGCTTGGTCTCTATTTTAGGCAATGATTCTAGAGGAACGGTTTTATCTACGGATGCGACGATGGAGTATTGGTTAGGTTTAGATACTTGTCAATTGACGATAAATAAAGAGATGCTTCCCGACGTGGTAACAACAGATAATTCTACTGTTGAGAAAATAACGTGGCAATGTGAAGGACAGACTAAAGCGATGGTTTATAAAATGATAGCAGCAGGGCATACGATGCCACATCCAGAAAGTATTATGCCCAAGATATTAGGACCGACCAATCAGGATATCAATGCAGCGACTGAAATTTGGTCTTTTTTTAAGCAGTTGAGAGTAATAGATAAAAGATAATATACAGGTAGCGAAAATGTTATTGCATCAGGCATTTTTTAAGCAATCCTATCCGCTTTACCCAAAGGCTTAAATTTGTTTTTTAACACATAGCCACAATAGTAATTTTACATAGTGAACATAGTTTTACGAGCTAGATGAAAAAATATTTAGCTGGTTAAACTATGATTATTATATGTTGAAACTATGTGACTATGTGGTAAAAGAGCTTATAGGAAATCTACTTTCCCACCATCTAAATTATAATAAGCAGCCACGATTTCTACGTCACCTGAATCTACAGCAGCTTTAATAATAGCAGAACGGTTCTTTAATTCTTCTACCGTCATTTCCGCATTTTTCTTAACAATATCGGTAATAGTAGCACCTTCGGCAGAAGCCGCAATCGCAGGAGTAATGTGTGATAATAAATGATTAATATTATAGCCATTATCGCCACCTGCTACGGCAGCGGTAACTGCTCCACAGCTTTCGTGTCCCATCACTACAATTACTTTAGTACCACAATGAGCTACTGCATATTCAATACTACCAATAGAAGAACTGTTTGCTACATTTCCAGCGACTCTTACGGTAAATAATTCGCCTAATCCAGTATCAAATGCCAATTCTGGAACGACTCTACTATCTGCACAACTAAGGACAATAGCATAAGGGGCTTGTCCTCCCACTAGGTCATTTCTTCTAGCACTATTTTGTAATTTTCCATCTAGGGAGTCTGCTACGAATCTAGCATTACCAGTTTTTAAGCGCTGAATTACTTCTTGATTTGTCATAATTAGTAATGATTTTTAGTTTGATTATATTCTTGTCAAAGAAACTTAAAAAATAGCAAACGGTTTAATTATTCGCAGATTTTTTTTCAAGAAGTTGTTGATTTTTTTTATTTAATCTAACACCTTTTGTTCTTGCTTGCTGTAACATCTTAATCGCCTTGATTGGTTGATCATCATTTTCAAGTGCTTCAATCAATATTTCATAAGCTTTTTCATTGGCATTATTTAGTTTAATAACCCGATTCGCATCTGCAATGGCTGCTTTATGTTTGCCCAAACTTTCATTAGCCGCAGCTCGATTATTTAGCGCATTGATGGCATTTTTATTCAATTTCAACTCTGTAGTCGCCTTATCAATAATCACCCTTTTTTCTTCTTTCTTTTCTTCTAAGATGCGCACTCTATTTTGCAGATGCTGTTTATCAGGGGAAATAATACGGAATCTATCTAAATCCTTTTCTGCTTTTTCTAAATCTTCTTGTTTGAGGTAGGCACTTGCTCTAAGAATTAGGGCATCCGCATCATTCGGTGTCTTGTCTAGATTAACCGAAATATCTGCTACTGCTTGGTCATAATTCCCTTCTTCATACATAATAACACTTCGATTATGTCTAGCAAAATCATAATCAGGATGTGTTTTTAAAATATTATCATAGACTTCTCCCGCAGCATGAGTATCTCCCATCTTAATATATGCATTTGCCAAAGTCATTTGATTCAATAAAAAAGCCGCCGTATCTGTAGCCGCAGGAGTTGCTCTTTTTAAAGGTTCAATAGCCGCTTGTGGTTGCCCCGATAATTCCGCAATTAGCCCAAAATAATTATCAATTACTTTTTCAATATCTTGGGTTAATGTGCCTTGCGTTTCAATATTAGACATGGTAAAAACGGTGTCTATTTGGTCATCGCTTTCCAGTTTTAACTTTTGAAAACCAAAGCGGTCACGACTGCCTAAATACTTAAAATCGGTAGAAACAATCGTCCCATTATTGGTTTTTTCCCAAATCCCCCATATCACCATTTGTGCGCCACAATCACCCCCTGCGGACATTGCTTCTGTTTTGCCTGGTGTATCGTGGTTTTCAAAATAATCTTTATCAATTTCAATACTGGTATTTAAATTTTCTTTAGCAGATTTATCGGTTAATCGTCTTTTTATAGTAATGTGAGGAGTGAGTTCATCTTTTCTATTAGGTTGGAAGGGCAATAATAAGACATTGAATTCTGCATTTTCTAAGAAGGTAGGGCAAGTCAGCCCTATTGAGGGTAAATCATTTATTGAATTAGTATAAACCCAATAGCCCAAACCACTCATTAATACTAACAGAATTCCTCCACCAATAGCCACTATCTTTTTTTGCCATTGATTAGGGCGCATATCTGGCTCATAATGCGATACATCAAAATCATCTTCGGCTAAATCTTCGACCAACTGCAAGATGGTTCGATTGACGGAATTATAAATAAAAGTAGTACCTTCTCTATCGACGAGTCCTTGATTAAAATCTCTTTCAGCACCTTCGTATTTGGCTTGTGCCAAACGAGCTACTTTGCTCATTGCGCTATATTGTCGATTGTTTTCCAGAAAAGGAATCAACTGTGCCAATGCCTCAGGAGTATTTGCCTGAGCAATCGCTTCTTTAATAATTTTTATAATTTCTTGTTTACTCATTGCTACTTATCATTAACGATTGATGTTAATCCACCGAAAGTTAAGGTATAAACAGTATTAATCCTATTTACAGTTCATTTTGGGATATATTTTAGTTTTTCTTAACCAATTATTCCAGAAGGATTGCCCCTCAAAAACAAAAGCCCTAGTCAAAAAATGACTAAGGCTAATAGAATTTTTAGCAGTATAGAACTGCCTATATTTAGCATTATAATATTAATTTACGAAGTATTTCTTACTAACCAAAGGAACGTTTAATTGAATAGCTGTTGCATTCCCTACCGCTTTTCCAATAGCTTGCTTTTGGTCATACTCCTTAATTAATTTAGTCACTTTTGCATCAATCTTTTCGCCCATTCCGTCAATAATAGTAATTGCCTCAATGGCACCATTTGCACCAAAATTAATTTGTGCCTTTACAGTCTTACCAACCAATCCTGCGGTGTGTGTAACTCTACCTAAAATCCTTGGAGTTACATACTTATTGATTTTCTTAATTGCTTTTCTTTGTTGCTTAGTTGCTTTAAAGTTAGTCAAGATTTCTACTTGATTAGGATCTGTATTTGTTTGAACCATAGACTCCTTTTGATTGGTTGCCGCATAAGCTACTTGAGCAATAAGATTTTGAGTACCAATGGTTAACAATAGAGCGAATAAAAAGGTTAATTTCTTCATTTTTAAATAAGTTTTGAACAGTTTTGCCTAAAGGGGCAATGCAATATTGCAGGTGATTAAATGATATATTAAGCCTCTAATTTACAGGGTTTAATAATTTTTTTAGGTAGGTTTTTACGTTTTGTAGTAGGAGAAGATGTGGTATTAAATTGGTAGTAAAGTTTAGTTTTTATAACACAAAATTGAAGGAATTAGTGATAGTCATCAACCTACAAATGATTGAATTGTACTATTTGATGGGTGAATCGTCAAATAGGGATTTAAAGTGTAATTGGGTAAAAATAAGTGCTAAGTGAAAATAGAAACGATTATTGATAAACAAAATAAAATAATGTTTAAACCGATTTTAGTTAAAATTAAAATGAAAAAATATTGTAAAAAAAAATAAAAATAATTTAATTTGGTATTTATTTTGGGCCATAATCTTCTTCGGCGACCTTCTAAACTTGGTAGGTAAAGGTATTAATGATAAGAGTGGCTGCAAATTGCTTGGTTCTTTTCTATACCGAATAGCTGCTTGTAAATTAATGAATAAAAACAAAGACTAACACTTAATTTGAACATACTTTTCATCTTGAAGAATTTGTCAAATAATTTTATTAAAAATAATTACCTAACAAAGATGAAGAGATATTAGCTGGTTCTTTTGTCTATCAAGTTCAAAAATTTGTTTGTTTAGATACAAATAAAATACAAACAAATATGATTTTATTTATTATATTTAAATACATACTATTCTTGCTTTTATATATGTTATGGTATGATTTTTGGTGCTTAAAAAATAACTAAACCCTTCCAATATTTTTCCCTCCTAAATTTTTTACGAACAAAAGCGATACGCTATTTCTTAATCCCCCTACCTATATACCTCCCATAATTACATTTATGGAACTAATCTCAACTATTTAACTATGACAATTTTCAACACACTCTACCAACTCATCTTTACACCTTTCTCTGCTCATTTTGGCCAGTCACATAGGTTGGTTTATATTAATTTCTACCAATCCAATTCTTTCATAAGCCTCTGAAAAACATTTCTACCGCTTAAGGAAAAGGCTTTATTTTAATCTCTACTCAAAATAGTATAGACTCAATAAAGGTATACACTTTTATCAAGTGTGATGCCCTTTCCGAAGGATTGAAGGGAATAATTACTTATACAAATCTCCCCTCCTCATTCTATTAATCACTCATTTATTTTAATTAAAATTATGCACAACACTAAAAATTTTACACTTAAACTAGCTCTTTTTTTATGTTTATTTCTAGGGAATATGTTTTTGCTTAATGCGCAAAGAACAGCGGACGGTTATAAAACAACTTCCTGTGGCAATGAAACGAAAATTACTTATGGTAATGGCAACATAATCATGGAGGGAAAAAGGAACGTTAATTATACCTTTAAAATATTAGATAATAGAAGAAAAACTATTTTTGAATGTAAAGAGAATTGTGGTAATAGCCAAGAAGTAGCCGAACTTCCTGCGGGGAGATATCGGATCATTATTAAAAACGAAAAAGGGAGAAGGATTTGTAGGAGATGGATTAGGTTAAAACGAGCAGAATGCCTTGCTAAGAGTGGTCAATTAGAAGCAATAGAAAGGCGAGTAATATTAAGTAATGAAATGGCTACCTTGGAAGCAGTGACGATAGAAGAACCTACAGTGCCAGATGGGTTTAGCAAGATTTATTTACTGACTTCAGGAGAAGACCTTACTATCATAGATTTAGATACGACAGCAATATTTACGGTTAATAAAATTAATAACTATCGTATCCATACTTTAGTGATTGAAACCACTTCTATAGATTTAGACGACCTTATTGACACTGAAACGTCTGTTTATTTTTTAAAGCGCTTTTTAAAGGGAAATAAAAATAACTTTTGTAGCGCTTTGGATATAAAAGGCGCAAAATTCCGTGTTCGGATACCTAATGGCCCGATAGATACAGGTACAGGAAGCGGTGTTGGTTCTAGTAGGTTTATGTGTAATGGTATCCAGATTTTCCAAGAAGCCAATATATTAACTATTTCTAGTGAAGAATCCGATGGTTATTTCTTTAAAATTAATGATAAAGAAAATCATTTAGCCAATGTATTTATTTGCAGAGATGATTGTGAAGGGGAAGAAATAGCACTAGAATTACCTAATAGTACTTATTTATTATCTGTTTATAACAAAAGAGGTAGAAGACTTTGTAAAGAAACCATTGTAATAACTGAACCTAATAATGAAAATGAAATAAATGCGGAAGGAAGAAGTCAAACGCATTTTTCTCTAGCGGCGCACAGAGTACAGCGAACAGTAGCTTTAGAATGGTTGACAAATACTGGATATAAAGTGTCTCATTTTGAACTAGAACATTCTTTAAATGGAGTAGATTTTACTAAGATAGAGGATTTTGTTAATGAAGATTGGTCAAGTGAGATGGCTTATCATGAATCTACTGATAGGACGCCTGCTTTGGGTATGAACTACTATCGAGTTAAACAAGTTTTTGTAGATGATAGCTTCAAATATAGTCCTATTCAACAAATTAACTTCTCTACTGATTTAGAAAAAACAGCGGTTTTTCCAAACCCTGCACGGGAAGCTTTATATGTGAACATGAAACAGTATCTAGGGACCAAAGGGCAGTTGACTTTATCCAATCAATTTGGGCAACTTGTTCAGCAGATAAATTTAGAAAACATTGAGCAAGAAATAGTAACTATTAATACTGCTGATATAGAGAATGGTGTTTATTATTTAAACATCCAAGTAGATGGATATCGGGTGCTTAGTGAAAAAGTTTTAGTTCAACGTTTTTATTAACCGATATATGATTTACAGTAAAATTTTGTAACTCAATATTTTAATTTTGTATTGCGATAATTAGAGGTAGCATCTCTAAAAAATAAAGGGCTTTTACATTTTTTGTAAAAGCCCTTTTCTTCTTTATGGTGGAGCACAATTCTTTATAAAACGGCTAAAAACTCTTCTTGAATTGTTCGTGTTTTATCCCTTGCATACCATAAGTGCAAATTAGTTGCGGATGTTTCTGCAATTGTCTTTTGTACTTCTTTATCGTCCGTTGCTAAAGATACTGCTTTAGCATCCAAGACCATTTTTTGCATCTCAGCAGGACGAGGCCCCCAAGTGGTTAAAACCTCTAATGTCGTAGCATCTAAGACTAAAATCTTAGGAATGGCACGAGCGCCATTGGTTAAAAAAGCATCTACGACCTCTAAATTTTTATCTCGCAAAATAAAGCGCAAAGTAATATTGTCATTAGTCGCAGCCATGTGATTTAATACAGGAACGATTTGTGCGGCATCTCCACACCAACCTTCAGTTAGGACTAACCAAATTACAGGACGATTTATTTTAGTTATTCTTTCGATGGTTGTGTCTGTTAATCGACTACGCTTATCTAGGCGATTCATACGAGCCAAATTCAATTTAGTATAATTAAGCATAGCCACACTATGGTCTGTGCCTGTTGTTTTATTTTTGGCAAATAGGGTATCAATTAATGTTAGGTAGCTTTCATAAGTGTAAGCTTGTTCAATGACGGATGTTGGTATGTTTTTCATGATTTAAATTTTTTCTTTTATAACGCTAGGTTCGCTCAAATTTTTGATTAATACATAAATTACACGAAATAATATTCTGTATTAAAAGTATTTTTATCTTTAAAACAGTATTTTGTTCGTATTTATTTTTATTAAATAAATATAATTAAAATATTATTTTTAACCCTAAAATAATAACCTGAAAAGAGTTTATTTAAAATAAATAAAATTCTGCATTTTAAACATAAATCAAAATATTATTTTGATAATATTTTATTTTATTAACTAATTTTGGGCGAACCTAGCGTTATAACTACTTAGCTTTCATCAATGTTTAAACTTTAAAATTTCATTAACGTATTGACCTTTTCTGACCAACCAAAAATATAAGATGGACTAAATTGACAAATATCTGGACTGTTTAACTAAGCAAATAATGCTAAATACCGCCATTTTTGTACTATCAAACTTGACTCCTTCCTTAAAAAATATCGTGAGTTTTTAAATATAGAAAAGCCTTGGTACATTGCATCAGGGCTTTTTAATTTTGAAAAACGATGAATAAATAATTTGTATCATTATGATTACTAAACACCAACAATTTGACCTTTTTGGTAAAAAGACCTTTGAAAAAGCAGAAGCGAAGCCACCTTTTCGATTTGTTTATCAAATGCCAAATGAAGCTTGTTTCTTTTATGTTGTTCAGGGGTGTAGT
>JAFMDF010000416.1 GCA_017857395.1 Bacteroidota bacterium
AAAGAAATTGAAGAATATTAACTGCCGCTAACTTCTTGCGCAAACCAGTAGGTAATTTTCAATTTCCAAAAGCAACCAATATTATTAGCAACATTTTGAAAATTGAAAATTATTAAAACTTATAATCCACCCGCATCGTCCACAACCGAGTTGGCTCCAACAATCCCGGTCGCTTCGCATATTCAATATTCGTTAAGTTTTTCACTAAAAAGCCAAATTTCAAATGTTCATTCGCTTGATAGCCTACTCTAGCATTAAATAAGTAATAACCATTATTGTTCGCCGCTCTAAAATCTCTTAAACCAGGCACCACAATATTTTCAAAAATCGCATCAATCGCTTCCATCTGGCTATTTCTAAACATCGCCACTCCTACATTAAATTTATTAAACGTACTTTCTATATCCACTTTTACGGTATGCTTAAATCGGTATTTTAAGACATTATAATTAACGCTTGACCTCAATTGATCGTCCTCCGTAAAAGTTTTAAATTTAGGGTCAATATAAGTATATCCAGCAATGACGTTCGTTGGGATACCAAGAATCTTACCTTGTCCTTGAATACTCGTTTCAGCGCCTCTAATAATAGTATTTCCGATATTCTTTGCTTGGAATCCATCTGCAAAACTGACAAAAACAAATTCAATCATATCATCATACTCCATCCAAAAACTCGCTACATCTAAAAATCCACGCCAATTAGATACCTGAAATCCTTGCTTAAATCCAACTTCGGAACTCCAACCTGTTTCGGCAGTAAGAGAAGGGTTTGGACTTATTGGGGTACCTCCTAAGTCTGTTGTAATAAATTTCTCCGCTAAGGTAGGAAATCGAAATCCCTGCCCCCAAGAAGCTCTAAAATAAGTAGCTTCTCCAGATTGATAATTCGCTCCAATACGTATAACTGGTCTAGAGTCAGTTAGTAACTCATCTGTTAATGGCACGCCTCTAATCGTATCTGCTCCATTTATCTTATTAAATTCATATCGGACACCAAAAGATAAATTTAGTTTATCTGCTATTTTTTTCTCTACTTGTACATAAGCTGCCGAATTTGTCAAAATAAAGGAACTATCTAATCTAGAAAAGGAAAAAGTTGGATCATTATAAATTTCCCCTCTAGCTTTTGTGTGCGAACCGACAATTCCTGCGGTCAGTACGACATCAGCCGCTTCAAATTTTCGTTGAAATTGATAAGCTCCATAAAATAAGTCAGAGGAATTACCTGTTCCTGTAGCAGAAGTATTATTAATACTAAAATATCGGCTAGTAAATTTGTGGTGATTGCCTTTCTTATCAAAATAAGAGACAAAAGGATCAATGTAAAATCGAGTAGGTGTAGAACTACTTAAAGTAGTCGGATGTGCTCTATAATTCCCCTCTGCTGCATTTAACCAATAAAAATAGGATTGGTTATCTTGTTTATTAACAGTCGCATTCAGGCCGACAGACAATCGGTCAGAAAGTCTGTATCGCAACCCTAAAGACAATCGTCCTTGTTCATTATCTGAATGTTCTCGAACGTCTTTTTGTTGATAATATCGACCACCAATAACGACATCTAATTTATTAAATTTCTGTTTATGAGAAAATAATAAACCTGCTTCATATCGGGTATCATCCCACCATTTTTTAGTCTTGTCTTTCGGATCATCAAACCTTCCGCCAAAAATAGAAATTTTAGTTTCAGGTTCTGAGCGCGCATAACTTGTTCGTATATTTATCAACCCATTCATTGCCGCTGAGCCGTATAGTGCAGAAGCAGCACCTTTAATTATTTCCACTTGTTCAATACTTTCTACAGGTAAATCGCCCCAATTTGAGGTTCCTGCATCCGCTTGCAAAGCAGGCAAATCATTCACCAATAACAGTACTCGACTTCCTGCGCCATAAGAAAATCCTGAACCACCTCGAATATTCGCTTGTCCACCAACGAGGTTAACGCCTGGTATTTTTTCTAAAGCCTGGTCTAAGGAAACCGCATTTGTGCTTTCAATTAAATCCGAACTTAGGACTTCCAACGAAACCGTTGCTTCTCCTAATGGTTTTTCATATTTACCTGTAGAAACTGTTGCTGTTTGGAGTAAATTAACAGATTCCGCCAAGGAAAAATTAAACGTGATTGTTTTATCTGCTTGAACGGCTATGGATTCGATTAATGTTTCATACCCAATATAGCTAATCTCTAATTCATGATTCCCTTCGGCTAATTGCAATTCAAATTTACCGTCAAAATCAGTAATCGTTCCCGTTTCGCCTACTTTAATAGTTGCGGGAAAGAGTGGTTCTTTCGTTTGTTCATCAATCACCGTTCCTATAATCGTTGCTTGTTGGGCGAGTAGGAAGGTACTGAATAAAGTACATAAAAAGAGCAGTAGTCCTTTGTTGAGGCCGTTAAGTAGCATATTGCAAAATAGTTTGTGATGATAATGATAGTCTTGTTAAGTAAAGGTAACTTTCTATCTGAACTAAGTGTGAAATTAAACTAAGAATCGTTAAAATTGCACAACCTCCCCTAAAATTTCATGCCTTTGTCGGAGATTAGCTTTAAAGTTCCTTCTATCCTGCGATGTTTATTTCCTTCCTTTCCCCTATTTACAAGAGGTTTTTTTTCAACAAATAACCTTTTTTGTATATTCGCATACAGGAAGGTTAATTTTGATTTATTTTTACTAATAAAAAAAGTAATTCGCCCTATATTGCAAGTAATTCGCATTATGCAAATAATCATAAAATAGGCTAATTGCTTTATAAAGAGTAACTTAGCAATTTTTAATTGAATTGAATAAGCATATTTTATCATCACCTTTACCTTAATAAACTTACCTTCACATGAAAAAAATTATACTATTTATTGGCTGTGGTCTTTTTTGTTTTCTACAACTAAATGCCCAAGATGTAGCCTGTCAACCAGACCAAGCTTTTGCAGACTCAACTCAAGTGGTTTCTCCTTTGCCTTTAGATCCTTCTACAGGAATGGGTGGAATTGAAGCATTTCCTGCCTGTATCGGGGAACCTTATGAATTAATTTTCACCTTTAGAATAGGAGACTCTACTTCTATCAATGGTTTTGGAGTAGATTTATTAAGAGCAGAAATTGCTACAACAGGAGGCATAGAAGGCCTTCCAGAAGGGGTTAATTATTTTTGTAATCCTCCTGATTGTATTTTTCCTGACACCACACTAGGCTGTATTATCTTAACAGGAACACCAACTGCTAATAATACAGCAGGCGTTAGTCCATTAATTATAACCGCAACTGTTGTTGTTGATGGTTTAGGTTCTATTACAGAAACTATCCCCGGTCGAATTTTTACAGGCGAGTATAATTTAGTATTAAACGAAGCAGGAGGTTGTGAATCTGTCAGTACGAATGATTATTTAGCACAAAATATTTCTTTGGGTAATATTCCGAATCCAGTTGTCGCTCAAACAATGATTGAAGTGTCTTCTGACATTAGCGGAGATTTTCAGTTTAATGTTTTTGATGTAGCAGGTAAACGCTTGCATGCAGAGCAAATCCAATTAACGACTGGTTATAATTCATTTAATTACGACGCTTCTGAGTTAGAATCAGGTATGTATATCTATTCTGTCAGTAATGGCACAGGAGCTATTTCTGAGAAAATGATTGTGAATAGAAGGTAAAAAGGCGAAAGGTTGAGAGGTCTAAAGGCAACATGTAGACTTCTTTGTCCATCTATTATTCAACCTTTTGTCCATAATAAGCATAAACTAAAGATTTTTTCTACTAGTAATTATTGAAATCCTTATACTTTCGTATTTCAGAACGCCTGGTTAACTATCCACTTAGATAGCCAGGCGTTTTGTGTACATAAACTACTTATGCTTTAAGTTACCGAAATTTAGGTTTATTATTTGATCCAAATCATACACATCATGAATCATAAATCCATTCAACTAAGACGTGACGGGTTTATGATTTAAGATGTATCCCATCGGATAAAGACGGGATGATTTATGATTTTTTTACTCACCAATACACCATCATAGACTTTCGGTTTCTTATCCCATTCGTAGTATAATCAAGTAGTATCATCATCTCACAAACTATTATCTATGAATCAGCAATCTTTACACCTCCTTTTTCAATTTATAGTTTTCAATTTTCAATTTTCAATTTTCAAAGGGGCTTTCTCTAAATTTTCTTCGGTCATTCTGTTCTTTTTTACAATTAGTTTGACTACTAACTTAGTCGCCCAAACGGGTTGTCCAGATTGTGAAATAGCATTACCAGATAGTATTGGCATGGATACCTTTTACTTGCAGGAATTCCCAGACGGTGAATTTAGAGCAGGATATGATAAAAGTATTACTTATCGGTTACCTACGAATACTTCTCAACTACTGTTCTTACTGCCTGATTTACCAGCTGGTATCGGCATTGGAAAATTGAGCATTAAATCTATCAATAATTTACCCGCAGGATTATCTTGGGAACCCAATCAAAAGAGTTATGATTTGCCAGATGAGCGAGATGGTTGTATTCGGATTTGTGGTACGCCACTGCAATTTGGTTTATTCCAATTAGAAATTACGGTTACTGCCCAAGTTTCCATTTTAAACCAAGATGCTACTTTTACGAGAAATATTTTCATTGCCCCATCAAGTACCACCAATAGCGGATTTACTATGACCAATAATGTGGGTTGTGGCAATACGACGGTTAGTTTTGAGAATAATAATCCAAGTAATGGACAAGATGGATTTAATTATAATTGGAATTTTGGTTTAGGCAGTACTACTTCAGACGAAAATCCAATCCCTCAAAACTATACCGAACCAGGCGTTTATCCAGTAAGTTACCAAGCTATTATTGACACGGTTGGGTATATTCTAACAGAAGTGAAAGTTTTAGAGACTGACTGTAGTGATTTTTTAGGTAAACCTGATTTAAAATTAAAAATCACTAATGGGGAGGGAGTCGTCGTTTTTGAAAATGAAGCCGTACAAAATTTAGATCCACCCATTACTTTTCCCTTAAGTTTAGACATTTTATCGGGCAATTATCAATTAGAAGTATTGGATGGAGATAGTGGATTAAATGGACAAGATGATGTTTGTGGCACTATTAATTTTAACCAGTTATCTAGTGGAGAATTATCCGATGGAGATTTAAAGGTGTCCATCAGTATCTTCCATCCAGTAGATACCATCAATATAGTCGATTCTGTGGTTGTTTATGAAATACCTACCTCACCCATTATTAGTTTTGATGGAAGTTTCATTTTCTGTGAAGGCGATTCTTTGGAACTAAGTGCCTCTGCCCTATCTAATACCCAGCAATGGTATAGAGATTCTACCCCTATTAATGCCGCAACCGAAGCTGCTCTAAAAATTACGGAGGCTGGTACTTATTATATATCAACCATTAGTGAAGAAGGTTGTATTAATACTTCAAGTCCGGCATTTTTAGCACCTATTCCAGTTCCATCTGCGCCCGTATTAAAGCAAGAAGGCAATTTATTAAGTATTTTTAATCCCGCTATATTACCTGACCCTTATAGTCTGCGATGGTTTCAAGAAGGGAATTTATTAGACCATACCGCCTTTTCGCTTTGTATTTCAGAAACAGGCAAATATGGTATCGAATTAACCAATAGCACCTCTGGTTGTAGCAATTTCTTTGAAAGTGTTTATTCTTTTGATGAAACCGGTATTTGTTCTACGCCAACCGAAGACCTAACTACGAGTATTGATCATATAAAAATTTACCCGAATCCAGTAGCTACTAATTTACGAATTGATTTACAATTAAATGAAGCATTATCAAATGGTACGATTAGTTTGGTCAATCTATTAGGGCAACGATTAGCTTTTCAGCAAATAACAAATAGCAACACAGAACAACATATTGAATTTGATATGGAAAGGTATCCAACAGGTTTATATATTATTCAATTGGAAAGTGACCGAAAAGTGAGTAGCTGGAAAGTGTTAAAGCAGTAAAATTTTATTTAGACATAGCAAATAATAGAAACCTTGCGTGGATTGTTAATCCGCCTTGAAAAAAATTTGAAGGTGTATTAACAATCCGTGTTACATTATTTGCAATTCTTTCCTTTTCAAAATGGTAAAAAATCAGTCAATAAAACTATCTTTGTCAAATAAAAACTGACTACAGAACAAAACCCAAAACTTGCCATCCCATACCTTTTATTCCTAAAGGAACGCTTACCCGCAGGGAGATTTCTCCTTTAGGAACTAGAGATGAGCGAGAAAAATTTGGACTTCCTAAAGTTTTGTCCTGTACTCAGAAATAAAAATCATAAATTTATCAAAGTTAATGCCCCCTTACTCAATCATCAGTTAGCAGGTTTAGTGGATATAAATCAAGGACAAAAAATCAATTACAGCATATGAAACCCAATACCTTATACACAAAAAGTGGCCGACTAAATATCGCTTATCAAGTCTTTGGTTCGGGTGATATGGATTTGGTATATATCCCTGGATGGGTTTCCAATATTGATTTAATGTGGAGCTGTCCTGAATTGGTCTCTTTTCTAGAAACATTGGGGAAGATTTCTAGAGTTATTCTTTTTGATAAAAGAGGTACAGGGTTATCAGATAGAGTCGTAGAATTGTCTTCTTTAGAAGAACGAATGGACGATATTCGAGCGGTGATGGATGCAGTTGATTCGAAGAAAGCGATTTTGTTTGGTCATTCAGAAGGCGGTTCTGTTTCTGCTTTATTTGCCGCTACTTATCCTAATCGAACTATTGCTTTAATTACATTTGGCGTGTTTGCCAAACGCAGATATTCTCCCGATTATCCTTGGGCACCAACCGACGAAGAACGACAAGAGGTGTATGATATGATAGAAAATAGTTGGGGTGGTGGTGAAATGAATTTAGCCGATTTAGCACCGTCTAAAGCGAATGATAAAGTTTTTATGGATTGGTTGGCTAATTATTTTCGCTCTGGTGCTAGTCCTAGTGCCGCCCTCGTTCTTACCCAGATGAATACGCAGGTGGACATTATTGATGTTTTACCCTCCATCAATGTACCCACTTTGATGATGCAACGAGTCAATGACATAGATGTAAAAATTGAAGAAGGTAGATTTATAGCGGAGCGCATTAAAAGAGCAACCTTTATAGAATTTTCTGGTGAGGACCATTTGTTTTGGGCAGGAAATACGAAAGAGGTTTTAGATGAAATGATTCCTTTTATTCAACAATTA
>JAFMDF010000417.1 GCA_017857395.1 Bacteroidota bacterium
AAGAAAGATAATACATTGATTATCAATATTGTCCAACTTTACGTGGGTAGCCAGTTTTGCTCAAGGGGCAGATCCCATCTTGAATAGTGGTGGTTTTAGTCCCATTACGATAGAAGAAGGACAGTTGTCAACTTTAACAATAGATTTTGGCAATAATAGTTTTGCAACTATTCCTGCCAATTCATTTACGCTTAGCATTAGTACTGCCAACAATTTTTATACTTCTGATGGGGTAAACCCTCCTGGAGGCGCAGGAGGTGCTTTATTTGATTGGGTCTACCAAGGTTCTGATTTTTGGTTAGGCACAAATAAAGAAATTATTGGCCCTGGCGGAGGACCTATTACGATGTTAGTAAGAGGATTGAAAACTTCGGCTAACCTTGAAAATACCATTGTTGAAATTAATATTTTTGATAATTTTCAAATTTTTGATAATGATACTGGAAATGATGCTTTAAATGCAGAATTAAAAATAATTGAAGCATCTAATTCACATGATTGTCCAACATTGAGTGCCAACATTGGTGATTTATGTAATGATAATAATGCCAATACCACAGGAGAAACGGTACAGAATGATTGTTCTTGTGGTGGTGGAACGACTGTTTATGAATGTCCAACGCTAAGCGCGAATATTGGCGATGCCTGTGATGATGGCGATGCGAACACGACAGGGGAGACAGTGCGAGGTGATTGTTCTTGTGGTGGTGGAACGACTATTTATGAATGTCCAACGCTCAGCGCTAATATTGGGGACGCTTGTGATGATGGTAATGCTAATACCACAGGAGAAACAGTACAAGGTGATTGTTCTTGTGGTGGCGGAACGACGACGATTGATTGTCCAACGCTAAATGCGAATAGTGGGGATGCTTGTGACGATGGAGATGCCAATACCACAGGAGAAACAGTACAAAGTGATTGTTCTTGTAGTGGTGGAACAAGTTGGGATTGCCCCATTTTAAAACAAAATATAGGCGAGCCTTGTGATGATGGGAATGTGGCGACCAATGGAGAGACGATTCAAGCAGATTGTTCTTGTGGTGGTGGAACGACAAGAGGCGATGCGAACCCTGTTATAAACAGCCTTAATTATGCGCCACTTACCATTGAAGAAGGACAGAAGTCAATATTGACAGTAGATTTTGGAAATGGAGGATTTACTACAGCTATTCCCCCTAATTCCATTACGTTGAGTATTAGTACAGCAAATAATTTTTATACTTCTGATGGAACAACTCCACCTAGTGGAACGGCTGCCCATTTATTTGATTGGGTATATCAAGGTTCTGATTTTTGGTTAGGAACTAATAAAGAAACTATTCCTGCCTTGGGTGGAGGTACCATTACTTTGATGGTGATGGGAATGACTGCCTCTACTAACCCTGAATTGACAAATGTTGAAATAAACATTATTGATAACTTCGCAGTTTTTGAAAACGATATTTCCGATGATGCTAAGCAAATAGGCCTAAAGGTAATTACTCCTGCGGTTGATTGTGACGTGTCCTCGCCTACGGTTAGTATAGTTCATGCTATTGACCCAAGTTGCCCAGGTGGTACAGATGGTTCGATTGCATTTGATGTAACTTATGTAACAGGCCCAGGAGCAGAGGTGATTCTTTTGAGTATGGGTGGACTTGTAAATGCTAGAGCTTTAAATAATGTGGGAGCGGAAACATACATTTTTACTGCGGCTGATTTAAATGGTTGTACCGCTTCTATAAGTGCAACTTTAGAAGACCCCGTTATTCCTACTCCTGTATTAACTGGTGTTCCTGTAGATATGACTGTGTCCTGTGATGCTATTCCTGACCCAGCGAATGTTACTTCGGGTAGTTTAGCAGTAGCATACCGACAAGAAAGAACAGGAGATAATGATTGTAATTATAAATTGACCAGAACTTGGACAGTGGATGATGGTTGTGGAAATATCGTTACTGCTACACAAATGATTACCGTTATAGATGACGTAGCGCCAGTTTTAGCAGGCGTACCAGGAGATGTGACCATAAATGTCAATAACGGAGATATATTTGGACCAGTAAATGTGACCGCAACAGATAACTGTGATACAGATGTTCAGGTCTTTTTTGCGACACCTAGTATCTTACCTGACCCATGTAGCAATACCATTTCTTATTCAGAAAGTTGGTCTGCAACGGATGATTGTAATAACTCCGTATTCGCTTCAAGAATGGTAACCATCATTAATGATGCATTCTTTATAGATACAGATGGAGATGGTGTTTGTGATGACGACGATATTTGCGAAGGTTATGATGATCATCAAGATGCAGATAATGATGGTACACCAGATGGTTGTGAACAATGTGATGGTTCTTTAACCATTGTCTTAAAAGAACAGCGTAATATTTCTTGTAACGGTGCGGATGATGGTAAGTTGGTGATTGAAATCCAAGGAGGAGACGGTCCTTATACAACTTCATGGACAAATGGCCCTAACACGATTTTTTATAGTAATTTAAAGGCAGGTACTTATACCGTTTTGATAAGAGATATTAATGATTGTCGAACTACTCAATCATTTACTATTACTGAACCAGAACCATTACAAGTAAATGTAATCAAAGTAACCCCACAAGGTTGTGATTTAAATACAGGCGCAATTGATGTGGAAGCTACTGGTGGAACAGCGCCTTATACTTATAATTGGATAGCTTACGCTGATACAGAAGATATTTCTGGCCTGAATGCAAGAAACTATCAATTGGAAGTAACAGATTATAATGGTTGTAAAACGAATAGAATAACTATTGCTGTACCTAAAGAGTGTGGTTGTGATAACGTTGACGATGGTGGTACCATTGGTTTTGATGATAATTGTGAAAATACAACGGCTGTTTGTATTGGCGCAAATAGTACAACTATTGGAAGTTGTTCTTTACCTACAGGAGGAAGCGGTACAATTGAATACCTTTGGTTGGCAAGTACTGCTTGTCCAAATGTTCCGCCAACAAGCATTACAAATGACCCATTATGGACGATAATTCCCAATTCTAATACGATGACTTTGACTATAACTAATTTAAGTCAAACGACCTGTTATATCAGATGTGCTAGACGGTCTGGTTGTGATGATTATTTGGGCGAATCCAATATTGTGAAAATTGAAGTAAATCAAGATACTAAAACTTGGTATGCAGATACAGATGGAGATACGTATGGTGATCCACATAATAGTATTATTGCTTGTAACCAACCTGATGGGTATGTACCTAATTCAGATGATTGTGATGACGGAAATCCAAGTATTCCTGCTGCAGTAGGTTCTGCTTGTGATGATGGAATTGCTTCCACCATTAATGACAAAATCCAAGCAGATGGATGTACTTGTAAAGGAGAAGATATGCCGTTAGCTTGTCCTACGGTAGATATTGTACCAGGTGCAGGTCAAGTAACCGTTACAGGTTTAACCTCCCCAAGAGTTATTTTAGGTATATTCCAAGGATTGAATACTGTTTATGCTTGTAATAATAATTGTGAAGATGGGAAACCAATTCCATTACCTCCAGGTAATTACAGAATTTTAATTCAATTTAGAGATGCGAATAATCACCGTATTCCTGGTTGTGATAATGTATTTGAATCTTTTACTATTGAAGATAGTTGTGTTGATAATGATAAGGATGGATACTGTAGAGATGAAGATTGTGATGATAACGATTCAACTATACCAACAGCGCCAGGTACCGATTGTGATGATGGAGATGCAACAACTATTAACGATGAAATCCAAGCAGATGGTTGTGGTTGTGCAGGAACACCAGCACCAGATTGTTACTATAATGGAGGAGATTATGATAATGACGGTGTTTGTGCAGATGAAGATTGTGATGATAATGATCCAAACTTACCAGCAGTACCAGGTTCTGATTGTGACGATGGAAATGCTTCAACAACAGATGATAAAATCTTAGCAGACGGTTGTGGGTGTCAAGGTACGCCAATCATTACTTGTGATTTAATGGTAGAATTGGCGAATAAAATTGATCCAGGATGCGCTGACAGAAATGATGGAATCGTAGCGGTTCGAGTCTCCAAAGGACAAGCACCTTATAGCTATAAATGGAGTAATGGTAAAATGGGAGCGGCAGGGATTACCCAGTTAACAGCAGGAGACTATACTGTTTCTGTCACGGATGCGAATGGTTGTGAAGTAGTTCAAACGTACACTTTAGTAGCACCAGACCCAATTATGGCAACAGAAACCATTACGCATGCGACTTGTGGTAAAGCGAATGGCGCCATTACTTTAGCTGTAAGCGGTGGCAATGGTGGGTATCAATATATTTGGAATGGAACACCATCGACTGCAAGCCAAACCAATTTAGGCGCAGGCACTTATACCGTAATCATTAGAGACCAAGTAAACTGTGAGCAAGTCTATACTTATGTCGTAGAAAATCGCACATCAGATTGTGGTGGTGGTGACGGAGAGTTACAACCAACAAGATGTGATTTTGAAGTAAGATACAGTGCAAATAGCATTTCTTTCGATGGTGTTATTGCAAGAGTTATTATTTTCAAAGGGTATAACGAAACACAAAATATCATTTACGCTTGTCAAGGAGATTGCCCTACTTCAAAGGTCGTAGGCAATATACCTCCAGGGGACTATGGAGTGAAAATATTTGGTAAAGATTACGCTTGCGTATTCGATGCAAGATTTGTTGCTACCGATGGAGGTTCTATTTGTACCGATGCAGGCAAACCATGTGATGATGGAAATGATTGCACGATAGGCGATGTGTATGATGCGAACTGTAACTGTATTAGCGGTACTTTACAAGATGCCGATAATGATGGCGTTTGTGATGCCGATGATATATGTCCAAATGGGGACGATAATATGGATGCAGATGGCAATGGTATCCCAGATGCTTGTGATACGAATGCTTGTACGGATGCAGGCAAACCATGTGATGATGGGAATGATTGCACGGTAGGCGATGTGTATGATGCCAACTGTAACTGTATTAGCGGTGCAGTGCAAGATGCGGATAGTGATGGTGTTTGTGATGCAGAGGATTGCGCACCCAATGATGGCAATTATCCAAAAACACCGGGTACAGGTTGCGATGATGGCAATCCACAAACAGAGAATGATGTCATTGTAGGCGATGGTTGTGATTGTGCAGGAACGCCAGTAAATAGCGGTGAACCAGACTGTGATTTAGTAACGGCAACCCCTGGAAGAGGAACGATTACCATTAACGGTTTAACCTCTCCAGTAGAGCGGGTTAAAGTCTATCAAATTGGCGTAAACGGTTCTTGGACGCAGGTAGCGAAATGTATAGGAGATTGTGGAGATACTTGGGTAGCGGAAGGCTTATCTGCGGGTAATTACATCGTACACTTTACTTTATTGAATAGAAGCTGGGGGTCTCTTTGCGCAGGTGAGGCACAAGATGTTCAGTTGGAGGTTACCATTCTGAGTGATGCATCTAGTAGAAATAGCATGACTACTGGTTTATCGATAGATAAATCAAGTGCCAATACATTGAAAATTTATCCGAATCCAGCACAACAAACGGTAAATCTTGATTTATCTAAGTGGACGAATAAACCAGTCAATGTGGCTATTTTAAATCACCTGTCTCAAGTTGTTTATCAGCAGCATATTGAGCAAGTAGTAGGTACAAAACAGATTGATTTAACAGCTTTTGCTAGTGGTTTATACTACATCCAAGTTCAAGGAATGGATGAAGGACAACCAGAAGTCCAAAAGTTAATTGTCAATCGACGATAGTAAGTTTGTCAATTAGGAGTTGTCGGTTGGCGGTTTAAAATAACGGACAATTGGCAACTCCTAATAGATAAGAGACAACACTCATAAGAGACAAGAAATGTAGGGTACAAATTACCTGTTTAACTACTTAAAAAAATATTAAAGATGTAGAAAAAAAATCAACAAATTTGTGGAATTCGCTCTAAAAAAAGCCTAAATTATGGCTTAAATAGAGTAGAACTATAATACGTTTGCTTTGCTGAAGTGAGAATTAATGCTCGCGACCTAAGATGCAGAATAAGGGGGATTTCAAAAAAAATAAAACATGGCCCACTTATTTATAAGACTCACTTCGGCAAAATAAATGGTTAATAATAATAGCGGAGTAGTGTCGAAACACTACTCCGTTTCCTTTTTACAGGATGAATGAGCGAACCCGAAGGGTGAATGTTCGGGATGAGCAAATGAAATTTGTGAACCGTTCGGGTGGGCAAGCCAAGCGAGAGAACCGCAAAGCGGGTAGGGAGGCTCAAAATTATGCAAGATTAACAGGATATTCCGTGGTACTTTTCATCCGTGGGGAATTAAAATCCGTGGGGAGATTTACTAAGCGGAGCTTGGCACTACAGAAAGATACCCGAGATAATAACCTTGTATCCACCATCCAAATCCGCTATTTTTACCCCCAAATCATAAACTACATAATGAAGAAAATAGGCTTACTCTCCGACACCCACAGTCACCTAGACCCCAAAATATTTGATTACTTCAAAGATTGCGATGAAATTTGGCATGCAGGCGATATTGGTCAATTTGAAGTCGTCGAAAAACTAGAAGCCTTCAAACCATTAAAAGCAGTTTACGGGAATATTGACGATGCTAAAATGCGGGCTGAATTCCCCTTAGATTTGCGTTGGGATTGCGAAGGAATGGAGGTATGGATGACGCATATAGGTGGATATCCAGGGCGATATAATAAACGAGTAAGAGAAGGTCTAAAAACAAATCCACCAAACTTATTTATCTGTGGGCATTCCCATATCTTAAAAATAATGCCTGACCACAAACATGATTTATTGCATATTAACCCAGGCGCTTGTGGCGTCCATGGGTTTCATAAAGTAAAGACGATTATTCGATTTTCTGTAGTGGATGCTAAAATTGAGGATTTGGAGGTGATTGAGTTGGGGGTAAGAGGAAGGATATAATAAAAACCCTAGTTCACTGAAAAAAGAAGAGAAATACTGACTAAATATTTTATCAGTGCTTATTTTCTTTTTCTTCTATAGGTGGATGTTCGCCAACCAATTGTAGCAGCCGCCGAATATTGACCAGTTCAACACGATTGAGTTGGAGTAAGTCAATTGTTGTTCTACCTTTAGCGGTTGTGCCTATAACTAATGGTTTGCGCAAGAAGTTAGCGGCAGTTAATATTCTTCAATTTCTTTCCTTTGTC
>JAFMDF010000083.1 GCA_017857395.1 Bacteroidota bacterium
TTAGCAGTTAGCAGTTAGCAGTTAGCAGTTAGCAGTTAGCAGTTAGCAGTTAGCAGTTAAGAAAATTATTCACTTTCTTTTTTGCAACTAACCTTCAATTTATTTTCAGAAAATATAATAGGCAGTTTACATTACTGCAAACTGCCTACTGTATCACTGCCTACTGCTAACTGATTAAGCTTCCCAAATCACCTTATCCTTTGCCTCGTGCCAATTCCCTATTTTCTCCCCATAAGTCTCATTAATCGCGCCTCTTCTAATTTTTAAAGTTGGCGTCAATAATTGATTTTCAGGCGACCAAGGTTCACTCGCTACAACAATCGTAGAAATTCTTTCGTGATTATGTAATTGCTTATTAATTCGACCAATTTCAGATTGGAGGTTCTCTGTCACTTTCGTTTTATCTTCTTTCATGCCGATTTCTGACAAACAAACTAAAGCAACTGGTTGAGGAATTCCCAAACCAGCGACACAAACTTGCTCGATTAAATTATTATCACTAAAATGGTCTTCGATAATAGTCGGTACAATAAATTTACCTTTAGTTGTTTTAAAAGCATCTTTTACCCGACCAACAATTTTCAAAAAGCCTTCGTCATCAATTTTTCCTTTATCACCTGTGTGTAACCAGCCGTCTACTAAATTATCAGCGGTCAATTCAGGTTCTTTATAATAGCCCGTCATCATCCAAGGCATTTTCATTAAAATCTCGCCAGTGTCAGGGTCAATTCTACCTTCCGCATTTGGTAAAGGTTTACCGACGGTGTTTGGCTTATGTTGATTAGCGGGCATCATCGTAAATCCACCTGCATTCTCGGTCATTCCGTATACTTCTCTAAGGTTCAAGCCTAATTTTCGATACCATTGTTTTAAACTTTCAGGCGTAATAGAAGCCCCAGTTAAACAGGTTGTTGCAGCATCTAATCCTAAAGCTTTCAATAATTTTTTCTTAATAATCCCTGATACAATAGGAATTTTCAAGAGCATATCTAATTTCTTTTGCGGCATTTTGGACAATACTCCCAACTGAAATTTTGTCCAAATTCTAGGGACTGCAAAAAAGAAAGTAGGTCTAGTTTCCGCTAAGTTTTTAGCAAAAGTATCTAAAGTATCCGCAAAAGAAATCGTCCCTCCACTACTAATACCAGACATTTCAACTGCCGCTCTTTCTGCAATATGATTTAAAGGTAAGAAGGAAAATAATCTGGTATTCTGACCGCTTGCCAAAGTTCCCATGATATTGTTTATCTTCTCATTATTATTTAGTAGGGCAGCATTTTTATAAGTATGCATAACGCCTTTTGGGGTGCCTGTCGTTCCAGAAGTAAATAGAATCGTCCATAAACTATCAATCTCTGGTTCTGGGTAGCCTTCCATTGGCTCGTTTTTCATCAAGTCTTCCCAAGCAGTCCCTTGAGTTACGGTCGCAGCTCCTTTATACTGTGGAAAGCGCATTACTTTGATGCCATCAATCAAGCCTTTACTCTTTTTTTCCCATTCATCTAATTTCCCAACAATGACTCCTTTAGCATCACTTTTTTCCAATACCAACGCCAATTGATCGGCTGCCAAACTTGCATATAAGGGTACAGAAACATAGCCGCCCATCATGAGCGCAATATCTGAAATAATCCAATGGGCACAGTTTTTAGAAATTAAGGCTACATGGTCCCCTTTTGCTAAACCCATTCCTCGCATAGCGGACACCAATCTTCTGGCCTGTTCTCCTACTTCCTTAAAAGTATAGGTTTTCCAAGTATCGCCAATTGGTTGACGTAAAAAAACTTTATTGGGGGTTGTTTTTTCCCAGTTATAAAAAAGACCTGGAATTGTCTCTAAATTTTCGTGAATTGATGTCATATCCAACAAATATTTTCTAGTGAGTTATTAAGTGGAATAAAATTTGGCGTGAAGATATTAATAATTTTGAATTATATTAAGATAATTATAGGTTTTTTGGATGCTAAAAACTAGAAACTGAAAACTAAATGCTAAATAATAGCTCTCAATCAACAAGTCTCCAGAAGCAAAACAACTTTTTTTGCAACATAACTATAAAAATAGTTGACACACGACTAAAATAGTTCTATCTTTGTTTTGACAATGAATTAAAACTGATGGACTAATGGAAAAATTAACGAATAAAGAGGAACAAATAATGCAAGTGCTTTGGGGGTTAGAAAAAGCCTTTGTCAATGACATTAAAGCACAGCTACCTGACCCTAAACCACATTACAATACGATTTCAACGGTTATCAAACGTTTACAAAAGAAAGGGTTTGTTGGTTTTGAAGCCTTCGGTCCTACCCATAGATATTACCCGATTGTCACTAAAGCCGCTTATACATCTACCTTTTTAGGGGAAGTATTAGACGGCTTTTTTGATAAATCTTATAAAAATTTAGTGGCTCATTTTGCGAAAGAAGAGAAGATTTCTACGGATGATTTGAAGGAGATTATTCGGATGATTGAGGAGGAAAAAGCAAAATAAAGTAGCTTAACAGGCTGACTGAAAATGCGTTTTTCGTAACAGCCAAATTTATTTGGCTAGTTCAAAATGTTGATTATCAATTTATTACCTAGAACCAGCCAATTGAAATTGGCGGTTACAAATAGTTCTCGGTCAGCCTGTTAAGCTTCTAATCCGAGAATGATGTTCGTATCTGACACCTTCAAGGTTGTCTGATACGTAAATTATATCTATTGATTTTCAAACTATGGAACTTAACGTATCAGATAATTTGGAATTATCCGATACGTTTCAACCTATACTCGGGCTGGAAGCCCAAGCTACTTACAAAATCGCAATCAGATGGATGTACAAATGTATCTATTACACTCAGGTTTAATACTGTCATTCCTATCTATTTCCTATTGGCTTTTGCTAAGAAGAGAAACCTTTTTTAAGGCAAATAGATGGTTCTTATTAGGCAATATTTTATTGGCTTTAGCAATTCCCTTATTGCCTAAACCTGCCTATGTCATTCAATTAAAAGCTGATTTGGTGGAATTTTTTCAACCAAAAGTAATAGAAGAAGTACCTGTAGGTCGTGCTGAAAATAGCCCATTCATTCCATCAGGTGAAATAATTGATTTAGGGGCTACTGAGATGGAGGCCTCCACGTCAAATCCAAGCACGATATCTTTCGAAACCTTGCTAAACGGTGCCTATTTAATAGGCTTTTGCATCATGCTGTTTCGATTCTTAGTACAAATTTTTTCTGTATATCGACAAATAAAAAGAAGTAAGGTTACGAAAGGCGCGGGTTATTACTTGGCGACAAATAACAAAAACATTACTCCTTTTTCTTTTTGGAAATACATCGTTATCAACCCTAATAAATACGACGAAACTAGTTTTATTCAGATACTCGAACACGAACGAATTCATATTATACAGAGACATACCATTGACTTGGTCATCGCCGAACTCTTTTTAATTATCCAATGGTTTAATCCATTAGCATGGTGGCAACGCCATTTAATGGAGCAAAATTTAGAGTTTTTAGTAGACCAAACCCTACTCGATAACGGAGAAAATAAACAAGCGTATCAATATCATTTAGTACAGGTAGCTGTTCCTAATAGTCCATTGTCCATCAGTTCTAATTATAATGCTTCACAGTTAAAAAACCGTATTAAAATGATGAATTTACAACGCTCTTCACTGGCAGCTAGTTGGAAATATGCTTTATTATTGCCTGTTGTTTTTCTATTACTAGTGGCTTTTACTACACAGACAATGCCCGATTCTTTGCAAAAAGAACATGTACCTGAATTAGATGCCCTCTATATTATTATCACCGAGCATGCAAAAATTGCCGAGATTAAAGAAACTCAAGAAAAGTTATTAGTATATGGGGTTAATCTAATCTTTGAAGAAGTACAATATAATGATGAAAATAAAATTGAGGTACTCAAAACAATCATGCAGGTAGATAAAACTTTTGGTAGTGCTAATTGGACTAAAGAAAAACAAGGATTTAAATCAGTAATACTTTATAAAGATTAGCGCAATCAAAGATTAGGAACTGGCTTTTCAGAAGAATTACTTGACGTAGTAGAAAATCGACCAGAAAATAGTAAAGTCTTTGTCCTAGGTGGCAATGATATTGCTCAAACTATGACACAATTAAGGGTTGTGGCACGAAAGGCTAAAGAGGATCTGCTTGCCAAGCAACAAAAATTGCAGGCTAATCCAGCATGGAAAGGTGAATGGTTTACAGAAACCATCAATTTTAGTGAATGCTCTACACATATATTAGAACAACTAAAAATGGAATTCCTCAATTCTACGAAAACCGCTTATACATTTAGGGTAAATGGAATTGAATGGGATGAAACTGCTCTAGAAATTCCTGCTGAATCTATAGGTGCTTATACCATTAAAGACGAAGGATTTGCATTGCTCAATGAACAGGGATTTCCTTCAAGAACAGATAGGAAAGTAACCAAACGAGAAATTAACATTATTCGAAAGGCACAGAGTATTCCTAGAACAGAATCGCAGGAGACTAGCTTAGAAGAAATCTATATTATTTTGACGGAGGAGGCTAGTTTGGCGGAGGTTATGGGTGCACAAAAAGAAATGTTGGATTTAGGAATTAACCTACAAATTAATCATTGTCAATATAACGTAACCAACACAAAGATTGAGAAAATTGCTGTCCAATTTGAAGCAAACGGGAATACCCATAATGTATCTTGGGGAAAAGGTAGTATTGGTTACAATTTCATGGTCTTGGGTATCAACAAAAAAACTGGAAAAACTTTTGGAGGCCAAGGTAAGGGTTTATTAAAACAGCTTAGCACCAACAATCCAAACAGAAAATTAATTACCTATGGAATAGGCAATACCTATACATCCATAGAATATTTGCAAAAACAAATCGCAATTAGAGAAGAATTACTCCTAATTAGACAACAAAATTTAGCAAAAAGTCCGAATTTGAAGAGTTCTTCAAGTAGTAATAATACGACTTATGTTAATATCACAAAACTATTGATTAAGGAAATAAAAAATCGGATTAAAGAAGCAAAACCTTTAACAATCAACTATTATATAGATGGAGTTAAAGAAGGTCCAATGGTTTTAGATATTCCAACAAAGCAAATAAAAGAGATTAAATGGAATGAAGAAAACCTGACCAAATATGATAAAAAAGGAGAAATAAGATGGGAGTATACTGAGCAACTAAATATTTTTGTTAGTCGAAAAGCAAAACAAGAAAAACCCAAAGCCAAAAAAGGCTATCAATATTTCAAAGAATGCGATTGCCACATACCAAAGACCTTTAATCCAGACAATGGGAACAATACATTCAAAATAGAAGGCGGGAAAATAAATGGCAGTAGTAGTTTTCAGGTATATGACAGATGGGGCGAGAAAGTTTATGACGCTACCCCATTTAATAATAATTGGAATGGGGAAGATGATTATGGGATTGTTTTAAAGAAAGCCACTTATTATTTTACTTTTCAAGCAGAAGAAGGTGAAGAAGTTGCTCAAGGATTTTTTAAAATCGTGGACGGAAATTCTTCTAAAGTATTCACAGACTTTGTACATCAATCGGATACTATTCACTATGTTATCATTCCCTGTACCGCAGAAAATTTTGATGCAACAAAAAACACAATAAAACCATCCTTATTCATGCTAGGAGCAGCAGCGAAAAAAAGGTATTCTAGTATTTATTTAGGTAGCGATAAAAATAAGCCACTTTTCATTATAAGAAAGTTTGATAATTTTGAACAGGCTGAACAATTTCGAGTCAATTTTAAGAATATCAATAGCAAACTACCCACCTTAAAACTTTTAAGTATTAATCAGCAAAACTATCGAACAGTTCTTCGGCAAAAATCAATAGTTGAATACGAAAAATTCTACAAAGAAGAAATCTTAAAATAATTTCAAAAAAGTAAAAATTACCCAAAAAGCTAATATCCGTCACAAGATATTAGCTTTTTGTCCTTTACATATATAAGTAATAGAACATCTTGCTCACAGTCAATTAACAGACATTCACTAAGTCAATTCCTGCACGGTGTTTGCAAATACACTACATAAAAAACCTGTAGATTATGTGTAAACACCGATATGTTTTAGTTAAAACCAGAATCGTCAAAATTGGTACTCATTTTAGTAAAAGACAAGTGACCACCGAGTATTACCAATGCAAAAATTGCCATAAAAAGACCTTTGTGAAAAAGGAAATGATGTTGGATAAATTTGAGATTCCACCGTTGACCATCTTAGACAACATGAATTAAAAGGAGCTACCTCATTTCTAGATTAGTTACCAATACGTTAAGAATATTTTAAATTTATTAGTGCTTAGTCAAATTTCACAGAAAATGTTCTATATTGCAGAAAATGTTGTCGGTATTAAACAAACAACTACAATATTTTGTCAGAAAATAAGTTTAAACAATAAAATAAAGAACTTAAGTTAAGTTTCATCAATATTCTTTGAGTCATTAAGCAACCGGTCGAGCCACATTTGGTTCGACCTTTTTTTGTGCATCAATAGCCAAAATCTAGTACTTTCGCCCCAACCTTTTACTAGAAGTAGCAGATTTTTAAACAAAAAACTTAGAAATTAACTACTTAATCAATAACTTTAGCCAAAAGTTAATGGTTGCTTTATTTCTTTCAAAATAAAACGCCACAAAGCCAAAATATACTATGAAAAAATTAATTGTAAAAAGCGGTAAAAACGATTTAGTTTTAAAGAAGAGTCGAACTTTAGTCGGTATCAAACCCAAAAATAAAAATGTCAACGCTGCAGCTGTTGGAATAAAAGCAGAAGTATTGTCTCATTTAGGCGGATTTAAATTAGTAACACTAGACCGAGGCAGAGGCTCCGTAGATAAAAAATTGGATGAGGTTAGAACCAAAAAAGAAGTAGCTGTTGGCACACACGTTTATCATATAGAAGGCAATAAAAGGCCATTAATCCCAACAGGAGAAATCTATATTACTTTTGAATCTGATACCAATGAGGAAGAACGGCAAATTGTCCTAGACGAATACGCTTTAGAATTAGTCGAAAAAAGAGAAAATCACACCATTATTGCCAAAGTCACTCCTAATTCTCCCAATCCATTAAAAGTAGCTCAGTATTTATCTAAAATCTCTATGGTCAAAGTGGCCGAACCAGATTTAGATACCTTATTGGACGAATATGCAGTGACGATTAGTGACCCACTTTTCAAACATGCTTGGCATCTAAAAAATTCAGGTTTTGTACCAGATATTGATTATCGTTTAAAGAAAGACGCAGACGCAAAAGTAGTCGATGCGTGGAATAGAATAGGTCATCCTGGTTCAGAAAAAATTGTGGTAGCCGTTATTGATAATGGGTTTGATTTAACCCACCCAGATTTAAATAGAAAGGTTTTTAAGCCTTATGATTTATGGAATCAATCAGCCAATATTATTCAAGGCGACCCCAGATTTACGCATGGTACGCCTTGCGCTAGTGTTGCCATCGCTGCGGCTAACGGAACAGGTATTGTAGGTGCGGCCCCAAATGCTAAATTTATGCCCATTAGTGGTACGTCCTTTAGTATTCGAGCGACCGAAGAAATGTTTAATACTGCCGTAAAAAATGGCGCAGATATTATTAGTTGTAGTTGGGGAACAACGGATCCAAGTTTTGCCCCTGGACCACTAAAAGAAGCGGCGATTGCTAAAGCAGCAAGAGAAGGAAGAAATGGGAAAGGTTGTATCATTTTATATGCAGGAGGAAACGATGATTTAGACTATTTGAGTTATTATGCGACGCATCCAGATGTCATTGCGGTCGGTGCGAGTACGAGCCAAGATGAACACGCTTCTTACTCAAATAGAGGTCGAGAACTAACAATCGTTGCGCCTTCCAATGGTGATTGGCCGATTACGGCTGCTAGAGCAAATTGGGATGAAGGCACTGATTTAAGAGGCGCAGGAGATTTTCGATATTGGGCAGATGGCAAATCGAGAGGAAATGGATATAAACACTTTGGAGGCACTTCTAGTTCAACCCCTTTGGTCGCAGGAATATGTGCATTAATGCTATCTGTCAACCCTGACCTAACAGCTAAACAAGTCAAGGAAATACTTAAAAAAACGGCTGATAAAATTGGGCTTCCATCTGAATATGTGAATGGGCATTCTGTTAAATATGGATATGGAAGGGTCAACGCAGATAAGGCAGTTGCAGAAGCCCTTCGTTTAAAAGATGAGTTAAATAATCCGAGACCAGTCATTGAGGAAAATGTAGCCAAAGGACAAGGTTTATTCAAATTTACGGTTGAAAGACAACCTTCTAAAGGTTATGGTGTACAAATTGGTGTTTTTGCGGAATATGGCAATGTCTTGATTCAAGCAGAACAATTGCAAGTAGAATTTGATAGTCCAGTAGTCGTAAATATTAATGAATTAAATGGCAAAACGGTTTATAAAGTGGTGGTCGGACCATTTAGTACTAAAAGCCAAGCAACTAAAACTTGGAAAAAGGTCATTGCCAGTGGGCGAGATGCTTTTGTAACTAATTTGAAGAATTTAAAGTAAGTGAAATAGTGAAATATACTAGTATTTTTTCACCACATAGTACATATAGTTCACCTAGCTTTTTTGACGATTATAGTTTAAATTTTTACCATGTAGGAACGGAATTCACAGAGAAACCATGGAGATTTTAAGTATGTAATGAACCAACTAAAAGTAGTTTAATTACATCTAATAAGGAAAGTTATAGAGGTTTAAACTGATTATCTATTTTGAAATGTAACTGTTGAAAGTTAATGTTGTATCAATTCATCGTTCCTCATTTATATTTCATCGTTTTTAAAAAATATTGCGAATGATTTTTCAAAATAAATGGCTTAAATATGGTTTTTTCTTAGCTATCCTAGCAGTGTGTGTGGGTTGTGACCAACAGACAAAGTTGATGGCAAAGGAGCAATTATCTTATGCCCAACCCATTGAATATTTAGATGGTGTATTTAAGTTAATTTATGCGGAAAATACAGGCGCATTTTTAGGGTTAGGAGATTCGCTTTCTCCTAATTTAAAATACTTATTTCTAGTATTTATTCCGACTTTTGTCCTATTTCTATTTGCCGTGACTTATTTCAAATCTAGTAATTCCTATGGTCAATTTATTGGTATGAGCCTAATTGTAGGAGGTGGTATCGGTAATTTGATTGACAGAATTGCTTACGGGTCTGTCGTTGACTTTATGAATATTAGTGTTGGCGGGCTTCGGACAGGCATTTTTAATTTTGCAGATGTGGCAGTTAGTTCAGGTTTGATTTTATTATTAATTAGCCTTTATTCGATAAAAAAAGTCAACAACTAGAAAGCATACGACTCGGGAAAGTCGTGTTACTTGTCCACCACAACAGTAACACGACTTTCCCGAGTCGTATGCTATTTTTTAGATACTCAGACTTTTTACAGTGCTACAATTGAAAAGATAATACGATTGTTTAATCAATACAAGGCTGCTCAATAAAATAAAACTGTCGTAAAATTTGCGCTATCCTTTAATTCCCAACAAAATAGAGATTGTGTAACAACTTAAATAACTATTTGGCGTTTTTATAACAATTGTATCTCCAAATCAAAACGCCATTCTAATGAAGCATTCAATTCTATTCTTATTCATTGCCCTAAATACTACCCTTAGTCTTTTCGCTCAATCTGAGATGAATAATGCTAAAATGGAGGAAATATTGGAAAAAATTGGGGATAAAGTAGAAGGCGTTTCAGGAAATTGGCAGGTAGTCTATGGAGAACAAGTATTATTCATTATTACAGATGAGACCAATAATCGGATGCGGGTATTTACGCCGATTGCAGACGAAAAAGACATCGAAAAGAAAGAATTAGTCACCATGTTAGAAGCTAATTTCCATGCCGCCCTTGATGCTAAATATGCGCTTTATAGTGGTTTTGTAGTCTCCTTATTTACCCATCCCTTGAAAGAATTATCAACGGAACAATTTAAAGATGCCGTCAAACAAGTTGCGGTTGCAAGTCAGAATTTTGGCACCACTTATTCCAGTACCGATTTAATATTTGGTGGAAACACCACAGAAGAAACTCCAGCAGAAAAAGATAAAAAAGTGAATCAAAAACCTAAGAAGAAGATATGAAGATAGTAGACAGATAACTTACTGCCTACTGATTAGCGGGATCCAATGTCAAATCTAAAGCGATTCTTTCATTTTCTCGCTCTATTAAAACCTTAATTTTATCTCCTACTCTATAATTTTCTAAAGCTAATAAATAATCATTTTCTGATTCAATAGTTTCTCCATCAATTGCTACAATAATATCTCCCCAATGTAAAGTACCATTATCATCTCTATAAGGCGGCCGCATCCCAGCTTTTTCAGCTGCACTATTGGGGCCTACGTATTCAATCATCAATCCCTTTACCCCAATTTGTCTCAAAGTTCTTTGTGGAATAAAATTTATGCCCATGGTAGGTCGCTGAATAACGCCATATTGAATTAAATCAGGTACAACCCAATTAACCGCATCCACAGGTATAGAAAATCCAATGCCTGCACTTGCTCCTGAAGGGCTATAAATAGCCGTATTTACGCCAATTAATTCGCCAGAAGAATTCAGTAATGGTCCGCCAGAATTTCCTGGATTAATCGCTGCATCTGTTTGAATGACATCTCGAATTGGCACATTGGCAACAGAATTAATCTCTCTACCCAAGGCGCTAACTATCCCTGTTGTAAGGGTCTGGTCTAAGCCAAATGGGTTACCTATCGCATAAACAGATTGCCCAACTCTTAAATCAGAAGAAGTCCCTTTTCGCAAAGGGCGCAGTTTTTCAATCGGCGCATCAATTTTTAAAACAGCCAAATCTTTAGAGGGTGCTTTTCCAACCAATTTAGCTTGATAAGTGGATTGGTCAAATAAGGTAACTGTTGCTCTATCTGCATTTTGAATAACATGATAATTGGTAATAATATGTCCTTCATCATCCCAAATAAAACCAGAACCACTCCCACTTTTATACTCTTTCAAATTTCTAGTAAAATAGTCTCTTCGCACATCAGAAGTGGTGATAAAAACAACGGAAGGCGTCGCTTTATCAAAAAGAGAAATTGTTGCCAATTCCACATCCGTTAATCCTTTTCTAGGTAAATTATTTCGCTCAGGAGCTATCTTTTCTTCGGTAAAAGTAGTAACAGGTTCGGTTAATGCTACCTTTTCTTCGATTTTTGCATTTACTTTTTGATTTATTTTCCAAGAAGTGCCTGCCAAAAAAGCAGCAGCCATTAGTGAAAAAATCAAGGAAAATCGCAGTATGGTTTTCATAATTTAAAAATTTTATAGTCGGTGAATCGGTTCACAAAATAACGAAATTTAGCGTTATTAGATTATTGTAAAAGCTGTTTTAAATTCTTCTTAACCTTTTTGATACTCCAAGGATTTTAATAAATTTGTCCTACAGCATACTTTCCATCGAAAAATTAATAGCCTGCTATCAAAAATTTAATAATTTCGGAACGTGTAAAACACCCAACTTATGCAAAAGTATCTCTTCAATTATAGCAATCTATCCTTTCGATGTTTAGTCATTCTATGCTTCCTATTCACTTATGGCGGATTAGTTGCACAAGTTCCTTTTGTCTGTCAAAATAATTTTTATTTTTCTTTCGGTTCTGGTTTTGGTTCGAGTCAATTACACGAAGTAATCATTGATAATTCAGGTAATGTAGATTTTGTGCAATTACCGCAGTCAACAGGCGTCAATCTAAATGCAATTGGTTATCGGTCTACAGATAATTTAATCTATGGGGTTGGCACGCAAAACGAGCGATTGTATAAGATAGATGCAACTGGCGCTAGTTTTCCTTTAGTTATATTAGAAGTCAATCATAATAATGGTTTTTATGCAGCAGCTATTACCCCCGATGGCAATGAAATGATTTTGGTGGAGCAAACCAATACTTTTGGCGGCAGTAGTGTCGCTTTAGTAAAAGTAGACTTAACCAATGACCAATATCCTATCATTGCTAGAATTCCGTTAGTCGGACAATCTGTTCAAACAACCGATATTGCTTTTGACCCTATCACAGGAATTCTCTATGGTTTTGATGCCAACCAAAGCCGCTTAATCAAAATCAATCCCGATAATGGCAGTATAGACGCTAACTTTCCAAGTTCCAATGTAGCGGACAAAATGGGTGGTTTGTACTTTGATGCCTTTGGTAAAATGTTCGGCTATGGGAACGCCCAAAATGATAATAATGCCCGAACTTTTTTTGGTATTGATAAAGAAACAGGCATCGTCACCAATTTAGGAACAGGGCCGAATACAAGTAGTAAAGATGGTTGTGCTTGTCCTTTTACCATTGATTTATTAAAAAATGTAACGCCAAGGCAACTTGTTCCCTGTACTGAAATTGCTTATGCTTTTGAAGTATCCAATCTTTCTGGAGCAGAAATTACAGGGGTAAATTTAGCGGATACTATGCCTAGTGACTTTATAATCGTTCGAGTTGATAAAAATCCTTATGGGGGTACCGTCAGCGGTTTAGGCACTAATATTTTAAATATTGACAATATGACTATTCCACTAGGACAAGACAGTTTAGTCGTTATTGTTGAACCTCAACCTTTTGCCCAAGGTATATATAAAAATCAAGCTTATTTAAGTAATTTGCCCGAACATTTGGGTGGACAATCTCCTTCTGATGACCCGACTACCCTATTATCCGATGACTCTACCGCAGTAGAAGTCTTTCCGCTAATGGTAGATTTAGAGAATCAAATGCAAAATTTATGCGAAGGAGCAACCATAGAATTAGTGGCAGGCACAATTAATGGCATTGATTATCAATGGAGTACGGGCGAAACTACGCCTACGATAAATGTTGCTGAACCAGGACTTTATGCGGTAACGATTACCAATGGTTGTGAGATAGAATTCGATTCTGTTGTAATTTCCGAAGAGCCTATTTCTGTAGATTTAGGAGCAGACATTACTATTAATTTAGGCGATTATTTGGATTTAATTCCAACCACTAACGCCATTGGTCAACTCCAATATGTTTGGACAGAAAATGGTCAAATCATAACATGCTCAGTAGATTGTTCCGCTTTAGAAGAAAGACCTTTTTTTAATACACAATATGAGGTCCAAATTATTAGTCAATCGGGTTGTGTTGCCACGAGTACAGTTAACATTACGGTTACCAAAGAGCGAGGTATTTATATTCCTAACGTATTTAGTCCAAATTTAGACGGCATTAATGACCAATTTTATATTATGGGAAAAGGATATGCTCAAATCCTTATTTTTCAAATATTCGACCGTTGGGGAAATGCCGTTTTCTCCCAAAGTCAAGGCAGCATTAACGATAAAAGTATTGGATGGGATGGTTTATTTGAAAACCAAAATGTAGAAAATGGCGTCTATAGCTATTATGCAAAGGTGATTTACTTAGATGAAATTGAGGAAAGTTTTTTTGGCGATGTTACCTTGGTTAGATAAGTTAGATAAGTTGCGGACAACTAGTAGTACAGATATTATAAGTACCATTTATTCTTAACACAATGAAAAACAAAATAGTTAGACATTCTTTAATAAAAACTCAATCTTTACTAGAAGAAAAAATTCAAACAAGGCCTTTATTGGTTTTAAGGAAATTAGATAGTAGTAGCTTCCACATTGTTTCTAAAAAAAATTATGGTCAACTAAGTATGGTTGAAAAAGGATACTATACCGTTAAAGGAAAAATCAAAGCCATCAATCAAGAAACTCAAATTAGCTATAAAGTAAGTCCGAATTCCACTTTTAGAACTTTCAGTATCATTTTTCCTATTATGTTTTTACCAACTTTAATTATTGGTAGCACCTCTGGAAATACGGAAAAATTATTGACGAATCTACTCATTTATTTCCTTGTATGTAGTTTAGTTATCCTATTTTTGCTGAATCAAGAAAGGCAATTAAAGAAAAAAGGAGAGCTAGAATTTAAAGCGTTTTTAAATTTGCTGGATAAATAAAAGTAAAATAACTTGTTAGCGAAAAAGAATAGTTCTTTGGCATTTTTTGACAAGTTTATCGAAAATAGAAAAGTAGTTGACATTCAGGAAGTTACTGGGTAATGGGAAATTACCCCGTGATATTATAAGCCAAAAAATGTCAACCAACTTGGTAAACTTGTCCATTTTTTGCATTTTATTAGATAGTTGACCTTCAGTCAATCAGTCATCTTTTTGAAAGTCAATGTTTTAGGTTGACTGAAGGTCAACCATCCTATTCGATTTAGCAAAGATGGTCAAAGCCCCAAAAGAGTTTTACCTGCTATTCAAGTACAATTCACAATTAGTACTTATTTTCCCTTAATCGAGCATTAAAAATTAAAAAGCAATGCACATAAAGTCTAAATTACCAAAATCAGAAATCACCATTTTCACAGTAATGTCTGGTCTAGCCAGGAAGCATAATGCCATTAATCTAGGACAAGGATTTCCTGATTTTGATTGTGAGGAGCGTCTACGAAATTTAGTAGCAAAATACCTGAATGATGAAAAAAACCAGTACTGCCCCATGCCAGGTTTATTAGATTTAAGACAATCCATTAGTGATAAAATTCAATTAACTTGTGGGCAAACCGTTAGTCCACAAGACGAAATTTGCATTACTGCGGGTGCTACCCAAGCGTTGTTTACTGCCATTACTGCCTTTGTACATCCTGGAGAAGAGGTGATTATATTAGAACCTGCTTATGATTCTTATATCCCTTCTATTCAAATTGCAGGAGGCATTCCAAGAGGTTACCAAATGGTGTATCCCGATTATGCCATTGATTGGAATGAGATTGAAAGTATGGTCAATGAAAAGACCAGAATGATTATCATTAATACGCCTCATAATCCAACAGGAACAGTTCTTAAAAAGTCAGATTTAGAAGCATTAGAAAATATAGTCGCCAATAGAGACATTATCGTTTTAAGTGATGAAGTCTATGAGCATTTAATTTATGATGGTGCGACCCATCAAAGTGTTTTGCGATTTCCTAAACTCTATCAGCAAAGTATAGCAGTCTTTTCTTTTGGTAAAACTTTTCATAGTACTGGTTGGAAAATGGGTTATGCAGTTGGTCCTAAATACCTAATGGACGAATTCAAAAATGTACATCAATGGAATGTTTTTTGTGTCAATTCCTTTACGCAATATGCCTTAGCTGAGCATTTGCAAACGCCTACTAATTATACGAGTCTACCTACATTTTTTGAACAAAAAAGGGATTTTTTGACAGATCGTTTAAAAGATACTCCACTAGTTCCTAAACTATCTCAAGGCACTTTTTTCCAATTATTCAATTATGCCGCCTTAAGTGATATGGACGATGCGACTTTTGCCAAATATTTAACGACAGAAATTGGCGTTGCCGCTATTCCTCTTTCTCCTTTTTATTCTAAACCACCAGGAGATAAAGTGATTCGCCTTTGTTTTGCTAAAAAAGAAGCTACTTTGGCAGCGGCGGCGGAACGGTTGGCAAAACTGGCAAAATAGATTAAAATGGGCATGGACAGCGTAGAATTATTGGTCGAAATAGAGGCTTATTTTCAAATTGAGATTACGAATATAGAAGCAGAAATGATTGAAACGGTCGGTGATTTTCAGCAATGTGTTTTAGAAAAATTAGCTGCTAAAAAATCATTCAACGCCAATATTCCTTATTATGAAGCGCCTGAAATTTTTGAAATAATTAAAAAGATTATTCACCAAAAATTAGGTGCACCATTAGCACTAATTACAATCCATGCCAAAATCGGAGAGGATTTAGGGATAGATTAGATTTTATTCCAAAAGGTTTAGTGCTTCCAGAACTTAGAGTTCTGGAAGCATTTTCCAAACAATTTATTTTAGAATAAACACTATAATAAGTTCTTTTCATTATGCCAAAATACACCGTCCATAACATCCCTTGGTTATTACAACCTTTTTTCCAACTATTTGGGTGGTCAGTCGGCATTGGCTTTTGTTTACTCAATTTCACTTTTCGCAGCCTTTGTCGAATTGAATACATCGGCAACGAACATGTCAATAATGCCCCCAATTTTATTTTTTGCTTATGGCATGAAAACTTACCCCTTTATTTTATCGCACATCCTCGTTTCCGACGAAAACATATTTGGCTAACTTTTCCACTTTGGTACATGAAGCCCATCCATGTCATGAAAAAATTAATTGGTATCCAAGAATTAGCTTATGGTGCTTCGGGGCATGATGGCAAAAAAGCCTTAAAGCAAGTTTTAGATAGATTATCAACAGGTTGGAGTACTTTTTTAACGCCCGATGGACCAAAAGGGCCTATCAGAAAACTTAAAAATGGGGTGCTTTTAATGAGTTTGAAAACGGGAACACCTATCATTCCCATGAGTTTTCAAGTTGCAGGTAATTGGCGGATTAATTCTTGGGATAAAAAACGCTACCCGCCATTTTTTTCTACTTTAAAAATTATTTATGGGCAACCAGTAGTCGTTACTTCTGAAAATTTTGACCAACTTAAAGTGCAAATTGCTAAAGAAATGAATGATAAAATAATCCAGAAACAAGGAAAAACAGCTCCCCCGAAGGTCTAATTCCATTAAAATTTGCTCCAGTTTTAAAATTATTCTCCTTTTTTTCCTACACTTAGTGTTTTATTCATTGTTTAAACATCAAAATAAAACAATTATAAATGCTAAAGTATCCATGGGTTTGCGAATCCTTTTAGGTTTACTTGTACTTATTTTCGGCTTGAATAAATTTTTACATTTTATTCCCATTCCACCTACGCCAGGTGACGGAGGAGAATTAATGCGCATCTATGCTAGTTCTGGATTTCTTAGCCTAATCGGCATCTTAGAAATTCTAGGCGGATTGGCCTTACTAACCAATAAGTTTGTGCCATTAGCTTTAATAGCTGCTATTATGTTCAATGCAGCCGTTTTTCACGGACTTCATGCACCTGAGGGAATTGGAGGCGCAGCAATAGGCTTAATTCTAAGTTTAGTTCTAGTTTATGCAAATAAAGAAAGATTTTCTAGTTTATTAAGTGCTTAACTGCCACAATTCTAGTAAATTTAAACCTCCAAGTTTTTCATTAGACTTGGAGTTTTTTTTTATAATCTTGCTTTCGTCCTCATTACCTCAAAACCTTATTAACTCATTACCTAACGTATGTATTTATGAATCCAATTGCTCTAGTCTATGATTACGTCATTATCGGTAGTGGTTTCGGTGGTTCTGTAAGTGCTTTGCGTTTATCCGAAAAGGGCTATAAAGTACTAGTCATAGAAAAGGGGAAATGGTGGAAACCATCAGACTTCCCAGCAAATAATTGGGATTTAAAAAACTGGTTATACGAGCCAAAATTGGGGCTAAAAGGCTTTTTTAAAATGACCTTTTTAAATCACATCACCGTTTTATCAGGGGTCGGAGTAGGCGGCGGTTCTTTGACTTATGCGAATACTTTACCGATTCCCAAAAGTCCTTTTTATAAATCTGGTAGTTGGAAAGATTTGGCAGATTGGGAAACAGAACTAGCGCCCTATTATCAGTTAGCTTATCGGATGCTAGGTGCAACTGAAAACCCAAGTGCAGGCCCTGCCGATAAAGCCATCAAGCAATTGGCTGAAGAAATTGGTAGAGCGAACCATTTCGAACCCACTAAAGTAGGTATCTATTTTGGTGAACCAGGCAAGACCGTTCCTGACCCATATTTTGATGGCAAAGGCCCTGATAGAACAGGTTGCACTCATTGCGGAGAATGTATGACAGGTTGCCGTAGAAATGCCAAGAATACGTTGGATAAAAACTATCTTTATTTGGCGCAACAACTCGGTGCTGAAATTTTGGCAGAAAGTGAAGTGACCGATGTAAAACCGATTGATAATCAAGACGGTAGTGATGGATATACCATTCATTATAAATCTGAAAAACAACAAAAAACAGTTCAAACCAAAGGAGTTATTTTTGCGGGCGGAGTGATGGGAACAATGCCGCTTTTATTAAAGATAAAAGAAAAATCTTTACCGCAATTATCTGAAAAATTAGGCTGTAATGTCAGCACCAATAATGAAGCTTTGATTAACGTTACTACTAGTAATGACAATCCACAAGATTTCACCAAAGGAATAGCTATTGGTTCCATTTTACATACGGATGAAAATAGTCATTTAGAACCGACGAGATATGGTCATGGGTCTAGTTTTTTTAAAGTCATGATGTTACCAATGGCTTATGGGTCAAATATTTTCAGCCGCCTTTTTAAGGTACTGTGGGAATTTTTAAAAGCACCCATTACTTTCTTTAGCATTTTATTTGCTAAAAATTTTGCGACTAAGACAACCATTTTACTCTTTATGCAATCCGTTAATACCACCATTCGTATCAAAAAAGGGCGCATCACGCCTATGAAAACAGTATTAGAAAGTGGTCAAAAACCAAGTGCCTTTATCCCCGAGGCACAAGATTTAGCTAGGCGCTATGGTAAAATTGTAGGCGGAAAAGCAATGGTTAGTTTTGCAGAAACCCTTTTTGGCATTCCAACAACTGCACATATTTTAGGTGGAGCAATAATGGGCAAAACTAAACAAGAAGGCGTTATTAATGCCAATAATGAAGTCTTTGGTTATCAAAATATGCTAGTTTGCGACGGGTCGATGATTTCAGCAAATCCCGGGGTGAATCCATCTTTATCTATTACCGCTATTTCGGAGCGAGCGATGAGTAAAATTCCGCCAAAACTTCAAAAGGCATAATTTAGTTAAAATAAAATATAAATTTCCAGAATAATTCTTAATTTTAACTTTTTATACTAAACATTTGAGGGATTGGACCTATTTATTCGGATAATAATTGTTGAATTATTTTATTACTATATGGTTGTGTGACAATCGTATTACGATAACAATATAACAATTTTGTCCGCCCCTTTACATCATTTCATAACGATAAAATCATAATTTCATGAGTGCGCCTTTAACAATGACACAAGAAATAGAAGTACAAACTAAGGAGATAAAACGAATTTTTGAATTACAACAAAAAAGTCAATTTAAAGTCGGCAAAACAACTGCCGCTCAACGAATTAAAAAATTACGAAAGCTTCAAAAAGCGGTCATGAATTATCGACCACAAATAAAAGAAGCGTTATATAACGATTATAGAAAACATCCAAGTGAAGTAGATTTAACCGATGTTTATCCAGTAATAAGTGAAATCAAACATGCCTGTTCCGACTTAAGACGTTGGATGCGAGACGAACATGTAGATACGCCTCTGGCAATTTTAGGCTCCAGTTCTTATATCAAGTATGAACCTAAAGGCATTGTCTTAATAATCTCTCCTTGGAATTTCCCAATTAATTTAACTTTAGGGCCACTAGTTTCTGCCGTTGCTGCAGGAAATACCGTGATGATTAAGCCTTCTGAGCATACTTCTCATGCTTCTACGATTATGCAAAAAATCATAAAAGAGGTCTTTTCAGAAGATGAAGTTGCTTTGGTGGAAGGTGGTATCGGTACTTCTACGGCTTTATTACAATTGCCATTTAATCATATCTTCTTCACAGGTGCGCCTTCTATTGGAAAAGTAGTGATGGCTGCAGCGGCTAAAAATTTAACTTCGGTTACTTTAGAATTGGGTGGAAAATCACCTACCATTGTAGATGAAACGGCAAGTGTGGAGATGGCAGCTCGTCGAATTGCTTGGGGTAAGTACTTAAATAATGGACAAGTTTGTATTGCACCAGATTATGTTTTTGTGCACGAAAGTAAAAAACAGGCGTTTTTAGATGCCGTCAAAAAGAATATTGCAAAATTCTATACAGAAGATGCATCTAAGGAAAAGTCGTATGCTAGAATTGTGAATAATAGGCATTTTCGCAGAGTAAAAGGATATATTGAAGATGCCGTTTCCAAAGGAGCTAAAGTAGAAGCAGGGGCTAAATTTGATGACAATTCGGATTATATTGCGCCTACGGTCATGACCAATGTTTCGGAAGATTCTACTTTAATGACGGAGGAAATTTTTGGCCCTGTGATGCCTGTTTATGGTTATACAGACATCAATGAAGTGATTGAAAAAATTAATAGTCGAGAAAAACCATTAGCACTTTATATTTATAGCAGCAAAAATAAAAACATCAACCATATTTTAGAAAACACTAGAGCAGGTGGCACTTGTATCAATCATAATGCGGTTCACTTCTTTAATGGTAATTTACCTTTTGGTGGCTCTAATAATAGTGGCATTGGAAAAGGTCATGGTCATTATGGCTTTAAATCTTTTTCTAACGCTAGAGGAGTTTTACGACAAAATATTCCTAATGCACTAGAATTATTAATGCCTCCTTATAATGGGTTCAAGCAGACCTTGATTGATTTAACGATTAAGTATTTCTAGGATTGAAGGATTGAGGCATTATCAACATTAAAATTCATGTATTACTATAAATTACGAGGCGGTTGTTTTTAACAACTGCCTTGTTTTATAAATGGATACCCTTTTTTACCGTAGCTTGGACATTCTTGTCCGAGTAATGTATAATACGAATATCTCGGATATTTTCTTCACAGATTTTTGTTATCATTAAACCAATTCCATATATTTTAAAATAGAACAATGCAAAAGATAGCTATTTCCATAGTGTTTTGCTGCTTATTTTGGTTGAGTTGCAGCACTACACAACCTATTTCTTTACCAACTGCAATTCCTGTTGATAATATTGGCAATATCATCCAAGATTATGAAGCATTAGGGCAGCAGATAAACGAAGAATTTGCAGCACCTTGGCCTAATTTATCGGAAGAAAAATTTAAAAAAGAGCTAGCCGAATATACCAAAATACTAGCTCGGTTAGAACAGATTGAGGATAGTCAATTAGCGGACGCTGATAAAATTAATCACAATTTATTGAGTTTAGTTTTAAAAGACAAAATTTATCGTTTAGGTTTTGAATCACATCTTTTCCCCCTAAATTCAGAAGGCGGTTTTCTAGCAGGTGTGGTTTATGGGCTGCAAAACCAACGAGTCAGTAATGATGAGGGGTTTGAAAAATTTAAAAATAAATTAACTACCCTGCCAGCCTATTTTCAAACAAGAATGTACCAAATGCAGGTAGGACAAACTAAAGGTAAATCTTCCCCAAAACTGGTCGTTGAAAATTGTATTAAATTAATTGATGGGGTTTTGAATACACCCAAAGAAGAATTATTTTTTCTAAATGCCGTAAAAGGGCAGCCAGAAAGGACGACTGCTGTTCTTGAAATACTCGATGCCAAAATACTTCCAGCTTATCGAGAATTTAGGGCTTTTTTAGCTTATGAATATTTGGCTAAAGCCCCTGAAAAAGTAGGCATTGCAGGAATTACCGATGGCAAAACCTATTATGAACAAAGAGTTAAGTTCTTTACTACTTTTGATATTTCCCCTAAAGAAGTTTTTGATATTGGACAAGCAGAAGTCAAGCGTATTCGTACAGAAATGCAGCTGATTATTGAGGAATTAGGTTTTGAAGGATCTTTTGCAGATTTTCTTGTGTTCTTAAGAACTGACCCACAATTTTATCCCAAAACACCTAAAGCTTTATTGCAACAAGCAGCTTGGATTACTATAGAAATGCAAGGGAAATTGCCGCAATACTTTGGTAAACTGCCTCGACTGCCTTTGACCGTTACGCCAGTACCAGCGGCTTTAGCGCCTAATTATACGGGTGGCCGTTATTCCCCAGGGTCTTATGCCCGCAAAAAAGCAGGGGAATATTGGGTCAACACTTATAAATTAGAATCTAGACCTTATTATGTGTTGCCTGCCTTATCTTTGCATGAAGGGGTTCCTGGTCATCATTTGCAAATGATGTTAGCCGCTGAAATGGAAAACATCCCTAAATTTCGGCAACGTACTTATTTATCTGCTTTTGGAGAAGGATGGGGGTTATATTCCGAATATTTAGGCAAAGAAGCGGGTATGTATAAAACGCCTTATGAAGATTTTGGTCGATTGACTTATGAAATGTGGCGAGCTTGTCGATTAGTTGTTGACCCAGGCATGCATTATATGGATTGGACTCGGGAAAAGGCGGTTCAATTTATGTCTGAAAATACGGCCTTATCTTTGCATGAAGTGAATACGGAAATTGACCGTTATATCGGTTGGCCTGCACAAGCCGTTTCTTATAAAATCGGGGAATTAAAAATTCGAGAATTACGGAAATTAGCTGAGGTAGAATTAGGTAGTAAATTTGATTTAGCTGCTTTTCATGATAAAATATTAGAAAATGGGTCTGTTCCATTGTCTACTTTAGAAGCTATCATTCAGCAATATATTATTGTAGAAAAAGCTAAGAATTAACAGTAGCTTAGGCTTCTAGTCTGAGTAGTTTTCGATGATAAGCATTACTGCTCTTGCTAAAAGATAAGCTATGATTCAGAAATTAATAACCACTAATTACATTACTATACAATTTTTAGGACACAGAGAACACGGAGAAGACACAAAGGTCACAGAGTCTTGATTTTCTGAACTTGGTTACTTTGTGTTCTCTGTGTCCTAATCTACTTTGTATAGTAGTCTAACCTCTACTCAGACCAGAGGTCTAAACTACTTAAATATCAATCACATTAATGAGTCAAGAAGCAATTGCAGTCAAACTACCAGTCGTTGAAGAAAAAAAGAATACCAAAACTTATCCGCCTGTAAAAGGTGGCGAGTTTATCATCCAAAATAGTAAAGCGGCCGACTTCTTCATTTCAGAAGAATTTGAGGAGGAAGCCAGAATGATGGGCGACTTAGTTCGTGATTTTTGTATCAAAGAAATCCAAGAACCTTTTTTCAAAAATGGTAGAGAATTAGAAGTCACCAACAAGGAAGATAAAGCAGAAATGTTGGCGATTCTAAAAAGGTCAGGTGAATTGGGTTTATGTAGTGTGAGTATTCCAGAAGCTTATGGCGGAATGGGTTTAGATTTTAAAACCAATACTTTAATTTCTACCAAACTACCGCATGGTTTTTCTTTTGCCACTACTTTAGGTGCACAAACTTCAATTGGTTGTTTGCCGATTGTGTATTATGGAAATGAGGCGCAAAAGCAGAAATATTTACCCAAAATTGCTTCGGCAGAATATGTGGCTTCTTATGCTTTGACCGAACCAACGGCTGGGTCTGATGCCAATGCGGGTAAAACCAAAGCCATTTTAAGTGCGGATGGACAGCAGTATATTATCAATGGGCAGAAAATCTGGATTACCAATGGTGGTTTTGCCGACATCTATATCGTTTTTGCGAAAATAGATACCGATAAAAATTTATCCGCTTTTATAGTCGAACGCAACTTTGAAGGCTTTTCAATTGGTGCAGAAGAAAAGAAATTTGGGATTAAAGGTTCTTCTACCGTACAAATATTTTTTGATGATTGTAAAGTACCCGTCGAGAACCTTTTAGGCGCTCGAGAAGAAGGTTTTAAAATGGCATTGACTATCTTGAATGGTGGTCGAATCAAAGCAGGTGCAGGCGGTGTTGGCGGAGCGATGTTTGCGTTAAATCGTTCGGCAGAATATGCCAAAACTCGAAAACAATTCGGAAAATCCATTTCCGAATTTGGCGTAATTCAAGCTAAAATTGGAGACATTGCAACCAAAACTTTTGCCATAGAAACCGCTCTATATCGAACCGCTGATTTAATAGATAGAAAAGAAGCGAATTTATTAGCAAATGGCGCAACTGCTAACGAAGCTAAAATAACTGCTACAGGTGAATTTGCTATAGAAGCCGCTATTTGTAAAGTCAAAGGGTCTGATTTATGTTGCTATGCCATTGATGAAGCGATGCAAATTCATGGAGGAATGGGTTATGCCGCAGAAACGGGTTTAGGCATGGGCTATCGGGATGCGAGAATTACCAAAATTTATGAAGGGACGAATGAAATCAATGCCATGTTAGCCGTTGGAGAATTGTCCAAACGTGCTTTGCAAACGAAGGAACTAGATTTAATGAGCGCTGGTAAAAAAATTCCTAGTTTTGTCTTATCTCAAATTAATCCTTTTCGGTCAACCTCCGATGAAAAAGAACAGCTCCGAATCTTACAGGGTTTAAAAAATACTTTCTTATATATTACGGGTGCAGCAGGGAAACATTTTAAGAAAAAATTGGTCGATGAGCAAGAAATCATTATGCATTTATCGAGTATTTTGCAAGAAACCTTTGTGGCAGAATGCGCTTATTTAAAAGTCCAAAAATTAAGTAAGAAAGCAGACGTTGATAAAGCTAAATTAGCTATTCAGCAACAAATGGTGCAGTTATATTTATACGATGCATTGGCAACTGCCAAACATGCCGCTACAGAAGCTATTGCTAGTTTTGCTACTGGTGGGCAACAGAAACGACATAATCGAATGGTGCGGATTATGTTGAAGCCTTATTATATTAATCCTAAGGTTTTGCGTCGGAATATTGCACAAGCGGTTGTGGAGAATGGTGGATATAATTTTTAACAGTTTTTAGGTAAACAGGTAAAAATTACTATTACGTCTAATATCTGTGTCCCTTAATTAATCTGTGTTAGTAATCTATACCACCGATTAATTAAGGGACACGGATATTTATCACTTCTTTACCTGTCGGTCTATTTGACTATAATTTGCCAAGATTTAAAAACACCAAAGTCGTAACAGCAAGCACCACTAAAGAAAATCGAACTGGTTCTACCAATTTCTTTCTATCCCTTTTTAAATAAGTTTCTATAGCTTCCCCAGGCTTAGTCAATAGTACTAAAATGGTATAAAAAATACCTCTTTCTAAATTTAAAACTGCTAAAATTGACCTTCCTATTTTTTGAAATGTAATTCTTTATAATTTATTCATTTCTTTCATTTATCGCCTACATTGAGGGCTTACCTTTAAATCAGCGAAGTCCAACTATTTTAACGTTAAAAAGACATAACCTTCCTAAAAAATATTCGTACAGTACCAAGGCAAGCGAATCCATTTTTATTGAATGCCTATTACTCGTAAATCATCACAAATAATACGCTCTTTAAGTCCAAAACACATGAAAATTCATTTAGTATCTGGTGGCTGTGGTTTTGTTGGTCGTAATATAGTTAAACGATTGTATCAAACAACGAAGGATACCATTCTTTTTATAGATAATTTATCAACAGGCGCACCTCCTAATGCTTGGTTAGATGTGGAACAAGTTGGCGAAAATAAAGATATAGCCATTTTCGGAGCAGCGGAAAGGTTATTATTTCTAAAGGCTGATTTTAGAAATTTTCTAGCTGCCATGATGGCCAATCCGAAGTATCTTCAAGAAAAATATGGTTTGGTAGACCAACAATTTAGCGATGTTTTTCATTTTGCAGCGCTTGGTGATAATTGCCCAATCAATAAGGATCCCATCAAAATAGGTCTAAATTTAGCGGTGGATGCCGATTTTTTTTATTGGGTGACACAACATCAGCCAGAAAGAATATTATATGCAAGTGCTAGTGATATTTCCACCACCACAACACCAGCTACAGAGGTTGCCACAGGGTTTAGGGAATCCTTGATTGATTCTATAGGCAATTCAAATAATATTTATGCCTGGTCTAAACTAACAGGAGAATATTTAGCACGTATTACAGCTCAACATTATGGGCTTTCTGTTACCTGCATTCGTCTATTTATGACCTACGGCGGAGACCAAGGTTTAGCTGCACCAATTCCTGCTATGGCTGCTCGAATTGCTCGCAAAGAAGACCCTTTGTTAGTAATAGAAACAAGTCAACAACGCAGTGATTTTATACATATAGAAGATGTTTTAGATGGCATCTTTAAAGCCATGGCTGTCGTCAAAGATGGTACTGCCATCAATTTAGGAAGTGGCCAATTAACTTCCTTTATCGAAATCATTCATACGCTATGTACTATAGGGGATTATGAACCGACGATTAAACAAACTTTGGATAAACCACCGAATCGAAATAGGACTTATGCTAAATTAGCCCATACCAAGGAAAAATTGGATTGGACACCCAAAATTTCTTTAGAAGATGGTTTAATCGAGATTTATCAAACTGCCCTTGAACGCGAACGCGCTGCGGAAGTCGTTTGACTGTTGAATACATTCTTTGACCTTGGGGCCTAGGAATTAAAACAGTTTTTTGAAAGTTGAATGGTTATATTGTTTTATGGTTATATTACTGGTTTAAGTAATCGTTTGGCCTATAACAATGTAGCAATTTAACAATACAACATTTTGCGTAACTTAGATTGATTATTACTCAACAAATCAACTTCACATCCTATATTTGCATTTTTTAATTGATTAACTTGCTATGAAAAAAATTGTTTTTCTCGGACCAGTTCACCCATATAGAGGCGGAATCGCTGCTTCCTCAGAGCGATTAGCACAGGAGTTTGTGCATCTTGGAAACGAAGTAGAATTACATACTTTTACCCTTCAATATCCTGGCATTCTCTTTCCGGGCAAGACTCAATATTCCAGCTCAAAAGCACCAGCAAGTTTAAACATTAAAAGGACGCATAGCTCGGTTAATCCGATTAGTTGGTATACCGCAGGAAAAGCGATTAAAAAATTAAAGCCCGACTTGATTATTTGTCGATTTTGGTTGCCCTTTATGGCGCCTTGTTTTGGGACAATTATTAAAATTGCTAAATCCAATCAGCATACCAAAGCAGTAGCTATTATTGATAATATTGTTCCACATGAAAAAAGACCGGGCGACCAATCACTAGCGCAATATTTTTGCAATCAAATAGATGCTTTTGTCGTCATGTCTAAGTCGGTGGAGATAGAAATAAAGCAGTTTACTAAAAACCAACCCGTAAAATATATTCCACTTCCTATCTACGATAATTACGGCGACCCAATGGACAAAATTGAAGCTAGAAAATGGTTAAATATTTCGCCTACCGAAAAAGTTATCCTTTTCTTTGGATTCATTCGAGATTATAAAGGACTAGATTTATTAATCAAAGCGATGGCAGATGAACGGGTAAAAGCGGCTGGCATCAAATTAGTCATTGCAGGAGAATATTATTCCAATCAAGCTGCTTACGAGCAATTAATCGAAGAATTAGGCGTCGCTGACCAGTTAATTTTAAAAACGGAATTCATCCCTGATGAAGAAGTGAAATATTATTTCAGTGCAGCGGATTTGGTCGTACAAACTTATAAAACAGCTACTCAAAGTGGCATTTCTCAATTATGTTACCATTTTGAAAAACCAATGGTGGTGACCAATGTTGGTGGGTTACCAGAAATTGTGCAGCATGGAAAAGCAGGCTATGTCGTAGAAGTAGACCCTACCTCTATTGCAGATGGCATTCTTCAATTTTATCGGGAAGATAGAGAAAAAGAATTTGCGGAGGCCGTTGCTATTAGAAAAAAAGATTTTGGTTGGGATACGATGACGAATGGGATTGAGGAATTGGTGTTTTAAGGATTTCATTAGGCAGCTTTTAAATAGGTTGATTTAATGACTTGAATATTCTTTTCAAGAATTTGATAACCAATTAAAATGTTTATTACCCATACTACCGTAAAAATGGCAAAGGGTAAATCATAAAAATGGCTCCAGTCATAGTGCAACCAATTAACTGGCAACATCGCCAATACCAATGCCATAGAATTACTTGCCATCACACAATCCATTAACAAAAACTCCTTTTTAAGATGACGCTTAAGTTGAAAATATCTCCATAATGGGTAAAAATTTAAAAGCATTCCAATGGAAAAAATGCCCAACATCATATACTTCTGAATAATTTCTGATTGTTGATATAAATAAAAAAAACAGCCTATGGAAATTAAGGTAAGTACTAATCTAGGAAGCTTCATCCAACTACTAAAGGTTTTCCAGATCCGTTTATTAATCTTCTTTATTAATGCTTTCCTTTTCTCTTCTTCTAAAGTCTTAAAGTCCCAAAACTCCCGATAAATCCGTTTTTGTGCCTCCAAAAAGGATAAATCAGGCTCGTTTTCCCATATTTCTTCAATTGCAGAAGCGTAATGGTCTACTATTTCGATTTGTACATCGTAATATTTGATGGCGTGGCGTTCTACTAAGTTGAATAATTCTTGGGTTTCTTCTTGTGTTACTTGCTTCATGCTAAACCTGTTTTAGGATTCAACAACTGCTGCATCGTCTGAATAAATTGCTCCATTTCCGATAATTTATTCGCCACTTCCTTCGTCCCATCTTCCGTCAATGCATAATATTTCCGCATCCGATTATTGACTTGCTCAAACTCCACTTTTAAATGTCCTTCTGCTTCCAATTTATGCAAAGCAGGATAAAGTGCCCCTTCTGTTATTTGCAATTCTCCTGCGGTGAGGGCTTTTACTTTTTGGGTAATTTCGTAGCCATACATGCGCCCATTATCACCCAATAATTTGAGAATAATAGTACTTAGTGAGCCACGATATAATTTTTTATTTGACATGTTATTGGTTTATACCTAAAGTTCTTAGGCAATATACCTAAGATTTTTAGGTAATGCTAATTTTGAGGGTAAAATTCTGTTGATTAAAGTCCAAAACCGAACACTCACCGTCCATATTCGGACATAAAAGTCAAATAAAAACCTCCTTCTCCATACACATTCAATTGATTATCAACAATTTGCAACTTTGGCATTTTGCTTGGATATAGCTATATTAATATAGAGCGAATCTTTTAGAATATCCCCGACTGTTTTTTAACACGAAATAAATTATGCTACAAAATAATTTTAAAATCATCCTTCGCACCTTAGGTAAACAGAAAGCCTTTACCGCTATCCATATTACTGGATTGACTTTAGGGTTAACCTGTTGCTTACTCATCTATTTATTCATTCAACATGAATTAAGTTTTGATAAATTTCACAGTAAGGTTGATAGAATCTACCGAGTCTGTAAAATTTCTGCTACTGAATCAGGGCTCGATTATTCGGGAGGAACGCCCTACCCTATGGCGCCTTCCTTACGAACAGATATGCCTGGATTGGAGCAAGTAGCAAGGATACACCAACAAGGAGAAGGAGTCGCTAAATTACCCAATGGAGATAAATTCGAAGTAGATAATATTATCTATGCAGAACCAGAATTGGTCAAATTTTTTGATTTTTCAATCGTATCAGGTGACCTTTATAAAACGTTGGAAGCCCCCAACCAAGTAGCCATTAGTCAATCCCTTGCCACCCAATTCTTTGGTGCATCAAATCCAATCGGTCAGACCTTAAATTTGGATGACAAAATAGACGTGACCATTACTAGTATTTATGAAGACAACCCTTCCAATAGTAGTCTACAAGGTCAATTATACGTTTCTTATGAATCCTTTAGCTCCGACATCTTGGGTTTTCCTATTGACCAATGGGGACTTTCTGTCGGTGGCGTTGCCTTTGCTTTATTAAAAGAAAATGAAAATATAGACCAATATACTAAGCAGTTGCCTGCTTTTGTCGAAAAATATATGGGCAAGGATGAATCAACCGAGACCACTCTTTTATTTCAACCCTTTACAAAAGTACATTTTGAGCCAGCCTATGGCAATCCATTGACCAACCAAGCTATTCAACCTTCCTACTTATGGATTTTTGGCAGTATTGGTTTATTTATTTTGATAATCGCTATTTTCAATTTTGTCAATTTATCTACTGTTCAAGCGATTAAACGGTCAAAAGAAGTGGGCGTAAGAAAAGTATTAGGAGCGGAAAAAGCACAGCTAATTGGTCAAGTACTAAGCGAAGCGCTAACCTTATCGGCTATTGCTGGGGTACTAGCAATGATACTCAGTCAAATTTCCTTACCTTTTCTGAATCAATTATTAGACAAAAATATAAATGAGCAGCTATTACAAAGTCCGCTTGTTTTACTCTTTTTAGGCAGCACGATTTTACTAGTTGGTTTGCTTTCTGGTATTTATCCTGCTATTAGTTTTGCTAATTTCAAACCCATTGAAGTCTTAAAATCAAGAACAACGGCTGGTAATAGAAATACGATGTGGGTTAGACGAACCTTAGTTATTACCCAATTTACGATTACCATCGCCCTTATCATCGGTACAATTATCGTCTCCAAGCAGCTTAATTTCCTAAAAAACAAAGATTTAGGCTTTAGTAAAGAAGCCATTGTTTTATTAGACATTCCTGACCAAGAAGGATTAGACGTTTTACGAACGCAATTGATGAGTCACCCAAGTATCGAAAATGTTTCTTTTAATGTCGGTGCACCAACGTCCAAAAATGATATTAACACCACTTTTTATAAGGAAGGAACGCCCGAATCTGCTTCTCATAATATTGCTTTAAAAACGATAGATTACGAATATTTTGATACTTATGGTTTGGAATTATTAGCGGGGCGCTGGTTATCTAAGGAAGAGGAAAAAAGAGCCACCAACCGGGAGTTAGGAATGCGAGAAAGGGATTATGCCTTTGTAGTAAACGAAACCCTTACCAAAAAAATAGGATTTACCCATCCCGAACAAGCAATTGGCACAAAATTAATTACGGCTGTTGCTGGTATAGAAGCAACCATTGTTGGGGTCGTAAAAGATTTTAATACTTCTTCGCTACACGACGAAATTATGCCAACACTAATGATGAATCTCCCACAATTGTATTATAGTGCTGGCTTGAAAATAAAGTTAACTAATGTAGATGCCACTTTATCGCATATTGAAAAAGTCTATACGACTAAGTATCCGAATGCCTTATTTGACTATCAATTTTTGGACGAAAGTATTGCTGAGTTATATGAAAGTGAAAGCGTTATTTTCAATCTCTTTCAAATTTTTGCAGGCATCGCCATCCTAATTGCCTGTCTTGGATTGTGGGGCTTAATTAGCTTTGTGACCCAACAAAAAACGAAAGAAATTGGCGTAAGAAAAATCATAGGCGCGTCTATTCCAAATATTGTCCTGATGCTCTCTAAAGACTTTATTCTACTCATTCTTCTAGCCGCCGTTATTGCCACGCCCATTGCTTGGTATGCGATGAATGGCTGGTTAGAAAATTTTGCTTATAGTACGACTATGTCTTGGTGGATATTTGCCCTAGCAACTATCATCACGGTATTCATTACCTTCTTAACCGTTGGTTTTCAATCTTTTAGAGCGGCAACTTGCAATCCAGTAGAATCGCTCAGGACGGATTAAAATAAAAGGTTAAAAGGTGTATAGGTACAAAGGTTACACCCTAGTATAACTGTATCTTACACCTCTACACCTCTATACCTCTAGACCTTTTTACCTCTAAACCTTTTAAAAATGTTCCTCAAAAATCTACAATTAGCATTTAGAAACCTCTTTCGGGATAAGTTTTAT
>JAFMDF010000418.1 GCA_017857395.1 Bacteroidota bacterium
ATAATCGGACATTTATCTCCTCAAAAAAGCGGACATTTATCTTACAAAGTGACAATTACCAATTTCAAACTATTTATTTTTGCAACAGATAATCGTATTATTAATTCTTTAACGGCTAATAACGCTAGGTTCGCCCAAAATTAGTTAATAAAATAAAATATTATCAAAATAATATTTTGATTTATGTTTAAAATGCAGAATTTTATTTATTTTAAATAAACTCTTTTCAGGTTATTATTTTAGGGTTAAAAATAATATTTTAATTATATTTATTTAATAAAAATAAATACGAACAAAATACTGTTTTAAAGATAAAAATACTTTTAATACAGAATATTATTTCGTGTAATTTATGTATTAATCAAAAATTTGAGCGAACCTAGCGTAATAATTCGTAAAAAATAAAAATTCCCACTTCACCACAAATCAATTTAAGGTTTTTTGATTCAAACTTCTTCAACACAAAACTACTTAGGTTTAGATGACCAAAAAAAAGAGAGCATAGATAGGTGAAGTGGTTTTTTATTTTGAATGTATATGACATAACCTGATTGCATTCGACTATTTTTTTTGTAACTATAGGTCTCTTCTTTTCTAAATCTTTTCTTTCCAACTATCTTTCCATTTTGTTTTTTCTTATTTTTGGTGCATTAATCACCAATCTATTCATTTATGAAAAAGAGGAATTACACACTTCCAATTGAGCAAGAAGAAAATATTAAGATTACTAAACCAATGGACACGGCAGTTGGTGTCGCAGCAGTTACGGCTTCTTTAGTACAAGGTTATGGTCAAATGGATTGGATAAAATGCTCAAAGGCTTTTTTGAATTTGAATCAAACTAAAGGATTTGATTGCCCAAGTTGTGCATGGCCTGACCCCAAACCTGGTGCCCGCTCGAGTATCGCAGAGTATTGTGAAAATGGGGCAAAAGCAGTAGCCGAAGAAGCAACAGAATCGAGAGTAACCCCTGATTTTTTTGCTCAACATAGTATCGCAGAAATGAATACTTGGTCGGAGCGAAAATTGGGTAAATCTGGTCGATTAACCCATCCAATGATTCTCCGAAAAGGCGCTACGCATTATAAACCAATTAGCTGGGACGCAGCTTTTAAACATATTGGCAAAAAATTGAAGCAATTAAAATCGCCTAATGAAGCCGTCTTTTATACTTCTGGGAGAACAAGCAATGAAGCCGCTTTTTTATATCAATTATTCGTCCGTCAGTTTGGTACCAATAATTTACCAGATTGCTCCAATATGTGCCATGAATCAACGGGTACGGGTTTGTCTAGAACCATAGGAATTGGAAAAGGAACGGTCAAATTAGAAGATTTTTATGTGGCAGATTTGATTATGATCATTGGGCAAAATCCTGGTACTAACCATCCTAGAATGTTATCTGCTTTACAAAAGGCCAAACGCAAAGGGGCAAAAATTATTTCGGTTAATCCATTAGAAGAAACAGCTTTTAAAAAATTCAAAAACCCACAAGAAATTCGAGGTTGGATTGGTGGTGGCACGACTATTTCTGATTTATTTTTACAAGTAAGAATTAATGGCGACCTAGCTTTGCTTAAGGCGATTATGTGTGTCTTATTAGAAATGGAAGACGAAAACCCTGGGACTGTTTTTAGTCAAGATTTTATCACCAAACAAACCAAAGGTTATAAAGCTCTAGTTGCTGATTTAAGAAAACAAGACACAAGCGCTTTAGCAGCAGATTGTGGTATTTCTCTAGGAGAAATACGGCAAGCAGCGAAATTAATTCGAGACAACCAACGGATGATTATTTGTTGGGCAATGGGTATTACGCAGCATGAGAACGGAGTCGATAATGTACAAGAAATAGTCAATCTATTATTATTGAGGGGTAGCATTGGTATTCCGGGTGCTGGTGCTTGTCCCGTTCGTGGACATAGCAATGTGCAAGGTGACCGTACCATGGGAATCTGGGAACATTTGAAACCTGCTTTTAAAGAAAAATTAGAATCTACTTTTCAATTTGAAGCACCTGCCAAAACAGGTTATAATGTGGTACAGGCTATTCAAGCCATGAAAGAAGGTAAAGTGCGAGTGTTTTTCAGCATGGGCGGCAACTTATTGTTGGCCGCACCAGATACAGAATATACAGCGGAAGGAATGCGCAATTGTGATTTGACGGTCATGGTTAGTACCAAACCTAATCGAAATCATTTAGTTACAGGAAAAGAAGCAATTATTCTACCTTGTTTGGGTCGAACAGAATTAGATGTACAAGCAGCAGGCAAACAATTTGTGAGTGTTGAAAATTCTATGGGGATTGTGCATAAATCGGAAGGTGTATTGACGCCTGCTTCGGAAGATTTGCTAAGTGAACCAATGATTGTCGCCAAATTAGCGAAAGCAACTTTAGGAAAACAGACTAAAGTAGCATGGGAAAAATTAGCAAGTAATTATGATTTGATTCGCGATGACATAGAAACCTGTATTAGTGGCTTTGATAATTACAATGAGCGAGTGCGTCGAAAAGGTGGTTTTTATTTACCGAATGGACCAAGGGACCAAAAATTTACTACAACTGATAAAAAAGCACTTTTTACCGTTAATTCAGTTCCTAATAATACCTTAAAAACAGGCGAATACTTGATGACCACTTTACGAAGCCACGATCAATTTAATACGACTATTTATGGCGATGATGACCGTTACCGTGGCATAGCTAACGGTCGTAGAGTAGCGATGATGAATGAATCAGACCTCAAAGCCGCAGGTCTAAAACAAGGAGATTATATTGACTTATTCAGTCATTTTAATGGCGTAGAAAGAATGGCGCCGCATTTTATGGTGGTCAAATATAGTATCCCTAAAGGAAGTATTGCGACTTATTTTCCAGAAGCTAATGTGTTAGTTCCGATTGACCAATTTGCTAGAGAAAGTTATACGCCTGCTTCTAAATCGGTGGTGGTGACCGTTCGAAAAGAAAATCGGTAGTACACATTTTATTAGAATTTATAAAATAATTCTGATGAATCGGAATTGGTCATGTGACTTTATAGCAAATCCTGAAAGAAACCGCACCTTAATTAATTCAAATTTATCGGGATATTACCAAAATTTTAATGAAGGATAATACTAATAAAGTAGCAATAATTACAGGCGCTGGTATCGGTATCGGCTATGAAATTGCCAAACAATTAACTTTGGAAGGCACGGCTATTGTCTTGAATGACATTGATGCTGTAGCAGTTGAAACAGCCGTAGGGAAACTAAAAAAATTAGGTGGCAAAGTAGTTGGATTTGTAGGAGACTCTAGTGAAATGGGTACGATTACAGGGATGATAAATCAGGCAGTTAATTCTTTTGGGCGATTAGACTATGCTATTGCCAATGCAGGAATTACGACTTTTGGTAATTTTCTAGATTATCCAATGAAGCGCTTTCAACAATTGGTCAAAGTAAATTTACAAGGCACTTTTTTTCTGGCGCAGCAAGCTGCCAAGCAAATGATAGAACAAGGAGGTGGCGGCAGCGTCCTATTAATGTCCTCCGTTACAGGACATACTTATCATCCAGATTTAACCACTTATGGAATGTCCAAAGCAGCCATTATTTTTCTAGCGAAAACCTTAGGGGTAGAATTAGCCAAACATCAAATTACCGTGAATGCTATTTCGCCTGGCGCTACTTTAACAGAACGAACAGTTGATTTAGAAGATGGAGATGAATTTCAAAAACAATGGGAAAGAACAACACCTAATGGAAAATGTGCCACTACAGAAGATATAGCGAATACTGCTTTATTTTTACTTTCTGATAAGGCTAAACACATTACTAGTCAGACGATTATTGTAGATGGAGGTTGGACGGCAATGAGTCCCCCACCTGTATAATAGAGTATCGGGTATCAAGTTAAACCTGATACCCGATACCTATTTATGCTGTATAAGGCCGAGTAGCACTAGGGCTACCATCATCCACTTTCATCGCCGTCACTCTTATTTTTAAGAAATCTTCTAACCAAGCAGAAGCCGCTTGAAAATCATTAAAACAGTATTCTTGTTCTACTAATCCAGGGACTAAATTGAAAATTTCAAACATATCTTTTGGTTGCCCATGCAAACCAGTAAAAATCACTTTGATATCTTGTTCGTATAAATCCATTACCGCATCTTCCATCGCATACAAACCAGATTGATCAACATATGGCACTTTATCCATTCGCATAACCACTACTTTAATATCTGGTAATGCCTTAACCATATCTTGGAAACGAGAAGCAAATCCAAAAAATAAAGGACCATCTAAGTGCTTGATATAAACCTCCTTACCAACTCTTTCAATAATATCTCCTTCATCAATCCAAGGCATTTCTCTTGAAAATTCTTGTAAGGGTGCTGTTTGTGTTCTATCTTCTACTACATCAGAAATCTTCTTCATAAATAAAATAGAAGATAAAATCATACCGATAGCAACTGCTTCGATTAAACCTACAAATACGGTTAAAAATAAAACCAAAAGCATCACAATCACTTCTGATTTTGGTAACTGAGGAATATGCTTTAATCCTTTATAATCCATTACCCCAATACCAACCGTTACTAAGATACCTGCTAATACAGCCGCTGGAATCATAGAAGCTAGTGGACTCAATAACAAAAGAACCAATAATAATAAGATACCCGCAAACATACCAGATAACTTGGTCTTTCCGCCAGAATCAATATTCACAACTGTTCTAATCGTTGCACCCGCACCAGGGATACCACCAAATAGCGCTGCAATCGAATTACCAATACCTTGCCCAATCAATTCTTGATTAGGATTATGCTTGGTTTTGGTCATATTATCTGCCACGATAGAAGTCAACAACGAATCAATAGCGCCTAAAGCAGCTAGTGATAAAGCCGTAAAAACATAAGGCGTTACTTGAGAGAAACTAAATCCTGTAAAGGCTTCGAGATAAGGCATTGGAAAACCACTTGGAATCTCCCCTATCGTTCGATATTCTGGGAGGAGAAAAACAGCGCCGAGCGTAACGGCGACCAAGGCTACTAAAGTACTTGGGACCGCTTTCGTAATTCGTTTAAATCCAAAAATGATAAAAATGGTTATCAAGCCTAAAATAAGGTCGGTGTAATTGATATTCTGAACAGCTTCACCTAAAGACCTTAGTGCGCCCATCACACCAGCAGCATCATTACCTGCTAATGCCGTTGCCTCTTTCATAATATCCGCTCTTTCAATATTTCCAGCACGGGCAATGGTTTCTTTAAAATCTTCTAGTACTAAAATATCTTCTGCGGCTTCCTCTTTAAGGATTTTCTCTAAGATGACTTCTTCCGCTAATGGAATATATTTATTCACCAAATTCATATCCTCTTTTGGATAATATCCCAACATCGGCAATAATTGCGTGAGTAAAATAATCACGCCGATACCCGTCATAAAACCAGAAACCACAGGGTAAGGAATGTAACGAATGTATTGTCCTACTTTCAAAAAACCTAAGACAATCTGAAATAGACCTGCTAACAAAAATACAATTAAAATAGAAGGTATAGCTTTATTAATGTCCCCGTCATTCGCTGCGACAATACCTGCAATAATCACCATACTTACAGCGGTCATTGGTGCTGTAGGACCAGAAATTTGCGTGTTAGTACCACCAAATAAAGCAGCAAAAAAACTAATAAAAATAGCGCCATAAAGTCCTGCTGCTGCGCCTAAACCTGATTGCAATCCAAAAGCCAAGGCTAATGGCAATGCAACAATACCTGCGGTGATACCGCCAAATAAATCTCCTTTTAGGTTAGAGAAGTCAAATCCAAATCTTTTCATGAGTTTACTTTTTTTAGTTGGATGCTTGTATCGGTTGATTCTTCGACTGCTAATTTCACCTTATATTCACTTGGGTAAACTATAAGGCACATCCATAACTACCACTCTTTTAGGAGTGACCAAATCTTTATTAAAATACTATAAAAGGAAATAGTAGGAATAGTGATTTGATAAAATTTCCTGACTGTTTTATCAATGAAGTACGCTACCTATAAGTAGTATTTTTTCTATTCCTAAACAATAAGCCGCTCTGGAGGTGGCGTTAGAATTTCTCTATTGGGAGAAGATTTTAAGTCTACATAGGTGAAAGCAGCCATGCCTCTCTTTAATAAAGCTTGTTCGCTTTCTCCAAATTCGATTGGAAATTTATTGTCTAATAATTCTTCGTTTTTTTTCTCTTCTTTTTCAGATTCACTATCACTAAAATCACATAATTCAATCACCACATTATCCATTTCCATTACCAAAAAAGCAATTGAATCCGCCAAAAATAAGCTAGTAAAGGCCAATAAAATAATACTTCTGGAGAAAATTTGATATGTCGTTAATTGCTTCAATTATATGTTTACGTTAACGTTAGTGCCTTTTCTAAACAATGGACTTTTGGAAAAGTTTACAGAAAAAGGTTAAAGATATAAAAGATTTTCTGGTTATGTATTTAGGGCACTGTATCACAAATTTTGCTAAGATAGTTTTATTCTTACTATTTTTCTTTACATTCGTCTGACAATATTTTTTCAAAACAAAACTTTTAATTATGAATCCTTATGTAGCGTCAGCTATTGCTGCTGTCATTCCTATGATAGTGGGCTTTCTTTGGTATAATCCAAAAACCTTTGAGAATGCTTGGATGGATACCATCGGTATGACTAGAGAAAAAATGGAAAGTGGAAATATGTTAGTCACGATTGGGGTATCTCTTCTGATGGCTTTTATTCTAACCCTACCGCTTGCCTTTTTTGTTAATCATCCAGCAGCAAATGGTGGAGACCCTAGTTCTGACACCTTTGGACATGGTGCCTTTCATGGTGTATTTATGACCATTCTAATTGTCTTACCAATTATCGGAACAAAAGCGCTTTTCGAGCAAAGAAGTTTTAAATATGTTTTAATCAATGTTGGTTATTGGATGGTTACGCTCGCACTAATGGGCGGAATATTGGATGCTTTATTACCAACTTTTGGGAGTTAATTGAAGGATACCTTATTCAATTTTTTCTCTAAAATTATTTCTTAAAACAACCTTAATCATTAAAAAAATTACAATGAATATATTAGCACAAGTATTAGCAGCTGCGGCTGCTTTATTGGTGGGCTTTCTTTGGTCTAACGACACCCCACATCTTTTTAAAAAGCATAGTTCTTTGACATAAATAC
>JAFMDF010000419.1 GCA_017857395.1 Bacteroidota bacterium
AATATTATTTCGTGTAATTTATGTATTAATCAAAAATTTGAGCGAACCTAGCGCAGTAGAGTTCAGGATTGGATTTATTCCACCTTCGATTGCAGCACAAGAATTGCGATTGAAATAAGGAAAACTTTAACAGAACTGCACTTATAATGCAGTAGTAGCTCTTACTTTTGTAGTATAAGAAAGAGGGTTAAAAGTAGCTGTTGAACTAAGATTGAAATACGGAAAACTTTAACAGAACTGCATTTATAATGCAGTAGTAACCCTTACTTTTGTAGTATAAGAAATTATTAAATAAGATTTATGAAACCAAACTAATGAAAACATTTTAATTGAAAAAATTACGTCAAATAAATATTCGTAACCCATTTGAAAAGTAAGAGATTTTGGTTTAATAGTCACCTAGTGTGATGTATCTATCAAGTGATGGCATTTACGAATGTTATTACTTGATTTTAAACCAAAGACTTTTATTCTTTATCTAAGTTTGTTGAATAGTAGAGATGTTATTTATTGGCATTAGAATTAGATGTTTACAAAAAATAATATTCTTTCAACTTACTTTGAATTTTGAAAATGCTAAAACCAAAATAATCAATGAAAGCTTTAAACAGAATAACAATAGAACTTTTTGAACAAGATGCTCGATTAGTTTTCCTATTACTTTGCTTAGTTCAAACTTTAGTCATGGTTATCCAACAAGAATTTATACTTGTAGATGAAGTGTATTATAATACTTATGGAGAACAATTGGCTATGGAAAGAATTGATGAACTGATTGCATTTGGAGAGGAATGGGCATGGGTGAATTTTGCTTTAGTACCCTTATTTGTAGTCTTACAAGCCTTTTTAATTACGGTTTGTTTGAATGTAGGAACTTTATTTTTTAATTATGATATTGGTTTTAAGGCATTATTTAAGATGGTATTAAAAGCCATGATTGTATTTGTATTTGCTAGCCTATTGATGACTTTTATACAATGGCAAGTAATAGAAGTAAGTACTTTTCAAGATTTACAGAATGCGAATTTTATGTCAGCTCTATGGTTTTTTGACCAAGAAACTTTACCTGTTTGGTTATCTTACCCAATTAGTTTGATTAGTGTGTATGAAATTGCTTTTTGGGTATTATTGGCGGCAGGTGTAAGCTACTTATTAAAACAATCTTTTTCCGAATCAATTAATTTTGTTGCTAGTACCTATGGGGTAGGGTTGACTGTTTGGATTTTATTAATCATCTTTTTGCAGATTAGCGTATCTTAAATTTATAAACTATTAAACCAAAAAAAGAAACTTAATGAAAACGTTAAAACAATTCCATATAAGGCAATTAGACCAATCTGATTGCGGCGTTGCTTGCCTAAAAGCCATTTTGAAATATTTTGGAAGTGATGCTCCTTTAGAGCGATTAAGGGAAATGAGTGGCACTTCGATTACAGGAACAACGATGCTTGGCATTCTACAAGCAGGAAAAGACCTAGGTTTAGAGGTGAATGGTTTTGAAGCAGACCTCAAAAGCCTTCGGGAATGTGAAGATATTTGTATGCTGCATGTTGTGATGGATAAAAAACTCCAACACTTTATTGTTTATTACGGATATGATACCCAAGCACAAAAGTATTTAATAGGAGACCCTGGAAAAACAGAAATTGAAGCTTATACGGAGGAACAATTAGAGAAAATATGGGAGTCAAAGTCCCTCCTCTTATTTAAGCCAACGGATACTTTGCAAGCGGTTAGTGACAAAAAAATGTCTAAGTGGAAATGGTTGGTAGATTTTATACAAGAGGATATTAATATCTTATCTATTGCTTTAGTGATTGGAATTGGTGTAGCACTTTTAGGCTTATCTACCGCTATTTTTTCTCAGAAATTAGTAGATGATATTTTACCGTCGGGCGATGCAGTTCGTTTATTTACTGGAGCAGGTATTTTATTTTTACTCTTAATTTTCAAGAGTGGCTTAGGATTCATTCGTCAGTTCTTTTTATTGCGACAGAGTAAAGATTTTAATGTCCGAATTATTGATTATTTCTACAGTTCTTTAATGCATTTGCCTAAATCATTTTTCGATAATCGCAAAACTGGAGAGTTAATCGCAAGAATGAATGATACAAGTCGAATTCAAAGAACGATTACTCGAATTGTAGGAGATAGTATGATTAATGCGTTGATGATTGTAGTGTCAACTGGTGCCATATTTTACTATAATTGGCAAATTGGTTTATTAGCAATGGGGTGGATTCCTGTTTTTGGATTTATTGTTTATCGTTTCCACCCACAGATTGTGAAAGGGCAGCGGAGTGTGATGGAAGCTTATGCAAAAAATGAAAGCAATTACGTCGATACCATTCAAGGTATAGGAATGATCAAAATAGCTAACAAACAATCCATGTTTTCCAATATTACCAAACAGATTTATAGTTGGTATCAAGAAAGTGTATTTAGCTTAGGCAAGATAGGGATTCGATATAACCTATTGACGGAGATAGCAGCAACTTTATTTATTGTAGGTATTTTAGTATGGAGTTCTGTTCAGGTATTAAATGATAATTTGACCACAGGAGGCGTAATTGCCATTCTTCAATTTATTAGTATGTTAGTTGGTTCTGCGGCAGGTTTAGCAATGGCAAATTTATCTATCCAAGAGGCAAAAATTGCTTTTGATCGAATGTATGAATATACGTCTATTAATAGCGAATTGGATATAGAAGAAGATTTACCAAAAGCTAAGATTCAGCAATTTGAAGAACTAAAAATAGAAAATTTGGCATTCCGTTTTCCTGGTAAAAAGCGGTTGATTGAAAATATTTCCTTTGATTTAAGGAGAGGAGAAACAGTAGCTTTACTGGGGGAAAGTGGAAGTGGTAAAAGTACTTTTTTACAAATCATCCAGAAATTTTATCAACCAGAGGAAGGAAGCATTAAGGTGAATGGGATTGATTTTGATTTATTATCGACTTTAGATTGGCGAAATCACCTAGGAATCGTGCAACAAGAAATCAAACTCTTCAATGGAACGCTAATAGATAACATTTTAATGGGAGACCAAGTAAGTGACCCAAAATTACTAGAACAGTTTTTTATTGACTATGGATTTGATACTTACTTTAAATCGTTCCCTGGAGGATATGCGACAATTTTAGGAGAGAACGGTATCAATATTTCTAGTGGGCAACAGCAGCTAGTCGGATTGGCTAGAGCTTTATGGAGAAAACCACAGTTGCTATTATTAGATGAACCAACAGCAGCCTTGGATAGAGATACAGAGCATTTTGTGATAAATTTACTGAAAAAAATCAATAAAGATATGGGTATTTTTATCTTGACCCATAGAATTTCTACCGCCAAATATGCTCAACAGATTTATATTTTGGAGAATGGAACAATTGAGCAGAGAGGAGTACATTTAGACCTATTGCAAACGGATAACTTGTATTCCAGAGCTTGGAATGATTTGATGGCTGCTTAATAAAACCATAAACCAACAGAAAATGAAACAACAAACCATACTTTTTATGATGGCGCCTGCGCATGGACATCTTAATTGTACCTTTAATTTTGGGCATCGACTAAGCGATGAAGGATACAAAGTTATCTATGCCGTACCACCTCTGATGCAGCAAAAGATATTACAACAAGGATTTGAAACGATTATTTGCCCAACACAGCTTTTTACTAAGCGGAATGGAACGGGAATTAATGACGAGCCTAAACTAGAAAATTTCTTTGAAATAATAGTTGACCGTATTACTAACCTTCATCTTAAGCATACAAAAGAGGCTGCCAAGCAAATGAATGAGGCTATCCAGAAGGTACAACCTGATTTAATATTCTTAGATTGTTTTTTAGTATATAATTATTTACTTCTTACTGGAAAGAAGCCTAAGACGATACTGCTTCAGACGATGTTAGATACTAGTCAACGAAAAGGTTTGCCGCCGCTTAATAGTGCTTTATTACCAGATAAAATGAATGGTAAATTTAATGCTCGAAAAGTAAAATGGGCTTGGCAGAGGTTAAGTTTTAAGAAAAAATGGAAAAAATTATTGAGTCTAGGGGATAATCCTTCACAGATTACTTACCGAATATTAAAAGAACAGAAGGAAATTATTCAGGCATCCTTAGCTTTTAATCGAGTGTTCCATCCTGCAATCAAAGGGCTGCAAGAACTAATTTTAGCGCCTAAGGCAATTGACTTAGAAGAAATAAGTCCTACTAATAAGGTTTACATCGGTAGCTCGATGAACACCCAACGAAAGGAGGAAATTTTAATGGGCAGATTAGAAGAAGTAATGGAGGAATTAAAAGCTAGTTATCAAGAAGAAACTTGGATATACTGTTCCTTAGGTACTTTGAATAAGACACATAATAAGAATTCAGGGAAATTTTTTGAAAAGATGATTGAGGTCTTTAAGCAAAAAACAACATGGGAATTGATTCTTTCAACGGGTGAGATAGACTCTGCTACGATAAAACATAATTTACCAAATGTACATGTTTTTAGTCGAGTTCCCCAATTGGAAGTGTTAAAATATTGTAAGGTGATGGTGACACATGGTGGCTTAAATTCTACTTTGGAAGGCATTAATCATCAAGTACCTATGTTGGTCTATCCTTTAAATAATAATTGGGACCAAAATGGGGATGCCGTAAGAGTTGTAAATTATAAATTAGGCTTGATGGGAGAAATTAATCAAGCTACGACTAAAGAGATTTCACAGAAATTAGAGGAATTGGTGACTAATCCAATTTATGCACAGCATTTAGCAAAAATAAAGCAACAGATAAAGGAAGAGAATGGGATGGAGACTGCCCTTGAGTTGGTTCGGAAAATGTTGCCAAAAGCCACTACTACAAACAAAGGGTATAGTAGAAAAGAAACAATATTGTCAATAGTATAAATTGAAAGATAAGGCGGATGCTGAAAAGCCTTGAATAGAGTAGGCGTTAAACTTTTAAAAGATTAAAAATGAAAAAGATTGAAAAAAGTAAATTAGAAACTTCTATTGGTGGAGTTAATTGTTTTGCTATAGGGTTTTTAGGTATTATAGGTGGTTCACTACTTGGTGGACCAACGGGTGGTTATGTAGGAGGTGCGTTAGCCTTTGCAGCTTGTTATGGAGCTTCGTAAAAACTTATACTAAAAAATGAATGGCGTTTGCCAAAAAGCCTTGAATAGAGTAGGCGTTAAACTTTAAAAAAAATAATTATGAAAGCATTAAATTTAGAAAAAGTAGAGACTTTTTATGGTGGTTCTTGTAGTCAATCGTTTAATATTTTTAAACATGGTATTACTTCTTTTAGTTCAGCAATTACTGTAGTTGGTCTAGGAGGGATGGTTTCTTACTGTTTATCTTGGTAAAGAAAGAATCGATATTTGATTTTTGAACGTAATGTTCACAAACTAAATAAGGGCGGATGCTGAAAAGCCTATAGATAATAGAGTAGGCACATTATTAACCTAAAAATTTTATTATGAAAAACTTAGGATTGAAAAATCTCGAAAATGTAAAAGGAGGAGGAAACTGCTTCCAGGCAGGATTCGTAATTATCCCTACACTACTAATAGTTCCTGATTTGTTTTTAAGAAGTACAATATTGGCTGGTTTTGCATATTGTATGGTTACTTAACTTAGTACAATTATAAGCAATAAAAATTCTTACTTTTAGAGTATAAAATTTTTCAGGAGATTTTAGTAGAAAAGGCGGATGTTGAACAGCCCATTGATAAGAGAGTAGGCACATTATTAACTTAAAAATTTTATTATGAAAAATTTAGGATTGAAAAATCTCGAAAATGTAAAAGGAGGAAACTGCTTCATTGCAGGATTTATAATTATCCCTTCAATGCTTTTGCTGACTTTTGGTGCAAGAAGTGAAATATTAGCTGGTTTTGCATATTGTATGGTTACTTAACTTGGTACATTATAAGCAATAAAAATTCTTACTTTTAGTAAGTAAAAACTTGGTGACGAACGAAAATAGGAAGTTAGGCGATTTTTAATCATTTTCTTAGCCTTAGGAAAAAAATATATAAATACATTATCTTTTCGTAGTTTTAATGAAAATTTAATCGATTCCCTCGACTTTTTGAACCTAATTTGGGCTAACTCCCTTATTTGTTTCGCTACCAAAAAATTAATGGGAGATGCAGAAAACCCTTAAATAGAGTATGCATAAATAAATAAAATTTAATAGAAATGAAAAGTTTAAGTTTTTCGGAATTAGAAATCATTAATGGTGAAGGAAAGAATAGAACCTGTGCACAATTAGGAATGTCTACGTTTGTTAATTCAATCTTGGGATTCGGTCATGCAATATTTTGGGGTGCAGCAGCAGGTTCTGTTACTGGAGCAATCATTTATGGATGTTTTGACTAATCTGATATAATCGAATAAAAATCTTTTCACTGAGAAGAAACCCTATCAAATAATTTCATAGGTATTTTTAATAGAAAATATGCATGTGCGATAAATTTGACTTTTGTTCGAATTTACCCATAATCAGAAAGAAAATTTATAAATATACTGAGGTTTATTCTATGTTAAGCATTAGAATAAACCTCAATTTTAAATTTAAAATATGATGAATAACAATTTAATACAAAAAATTGGTGCAATGTCAGTAATCTTAGTTGGCTTATATATTGGTAATATAGCAAAAGACTGCCATTTGAACCAGACTTTGGAAATTAATCGAATTTATGGAATGATGGCGGTTAGTATTTTTATGGTTACATATGGAGTCTATTTTTTTCTTAAAAAGGGTAAAGTTAACCCAAAAATTTAAACCTAAAGAATCATGAAAACAACACTAAAATTAGGATTTTGCCTAACTCTAAGTACCTACCATTTTATTTCTGCGTTTCCCCAGTAAAACAGGGCTTTAAATGTTAATTTACGGTGTACTAATGCCCCGATGTCGCTAAAACACAATAACTATTTTCCGATGTTTAAAGAATTTTTCTTCAAACCAATTATCATCAACGATTTCATCGTGTCTAGCTTTTTATTAAATTTTATTGATTATTTTAAAGTATACATAGCGGTGTTTTAGGCCTTAAATTTTATAAAAAATTATTTTGTAGACTTTTTGAAAGTATGTAAGGTTAACATTAATAGCTAGTTATAGGCTGTGCAAACGAGGAAAAAAAAATCCCCGTATTTTTGAGTTATGCAACT
>JAFMDF010000420.1 GCA_017857395.1 Bacteroidota bacterium
TAAAAAATAGAATTACTGGATAACAGAACTAATCCAATAATAGCGAATAACAAATAATAATGGGTAAAGAAATCAAATTAAGTTTAGTTTATCGAGATATGTGGCAATCTTCTGGGAAATACATGCCTAGGGTTGACCAATTATTAAAAGTCGCACAACCAATTATTGATATTGGGGTATTTTCTAGAGTAGAAACAAATGGTGGTGGCTTTGAGCAAATTTGTTTATTGTACGGCGAGAATCCCAATAAAGCAGTTAGAGAATGGACGACGCCTTTTAATAAAGCAGGGATTCAAACGCACATGTTAGAACGTGGGCTTAACGGTATTCGAATGAGTCCCGTGCCAGCCGATGTACGTAAATTGATGTTCCAATTAAAGAAAAAGCAAGGAACAGATATTGCTCGGTCTTTTGATGGATTGAATCATGCACCCAATCTGCAAAAATCTTTTGAATATGCCCGTGAAGGTGGCATGATTGCTCAAGGTTGTTTGTGTATTACTTTTTCGCCGATTCATACCGTCGATTATTATATCAAATTGGCAGATACCTTGATTGATTATGGAGCAGAAGAAATTTGTATCAAAGATATGGCAGGAATTGGACGTCCTGTTTCTGTTGGTAAAATGATAAAAGGCATTAAAGACCGACACCCTAATACAATCGTGCAATATCATGGGCATTCTACCCCAGGTTTTTCAGTAGCAACTTCTTTGGAGGCAGCTCGGGCAGGGGCAGATTATATTGATGTAGGGATGGAACCGTTGAGTTATGGAACAGGTCATGCCGATTTATTGACCGTACATGAAATGTTACGAGATGCTGGTTTTAGTTTGCCAGACATTAATATGGATGCGTATATGGAAGTCCGTAGTTTGACCCAAGAATTTATCGACGACTTCTTAGGCTATTATATTAACCAGCGGAACCGAAAAATGAATCCACTATTGATTGGACCTGGTTTGCCCGGTGGTATGATGGGCAGTTTGATGGCGGATTTAGAAAATAACCTAAAGGGCTTGAATAAATGGAAAGCAAAAAGAGGTCAAGCTCCAATGACCCAAGACCAATTATTAATTAAATTATTCGATGAAGTTAAATATACTTGGCCAAAATTTGGCTATCCACCTTTGGTAACCCCTTATAGTCAATACGTCAAAAATGCTTCTTTAATGAATGTGACGCAAATGGAGAAAGGCAAAAAACGTTTTTCTATGATTGACGAAAACACTTGGGGCATGTTGATGGGTAAATCTGGTAAATTACCTGGTGAGATTGGCGAAGAATTACAAGCGATGGCAGCGGCTGAAGGTCGAGAAAAATTTGAAGGTAATCCGCAAGATTTATATCCTGATGAATTGGATAAGTTCCGTCAGCAAATGGAAGAAAAAGGTTGGGATACGGGGAAAGATGAGGAGGAATTATTTGAATTTGCCATGCATCCACCTCAATATGAAGATTATAAATCGGGTAAGGCTAAGGAGAAATTTAATGCAGATTTAGCGGCTCGAAAAGCTGCGGCTAATGGTGCTAATACTGCCAAAACAGCAGGTGTTGCAACTGTAGCCACTCCAATTACAGCCAATTCGACAACTAATCCTCCACCAAAATCTATGTGGATTGATGTGGATGGAGAGCGGTTTAAAGTGTCGGTTAGTTATGGAGAAGATAACACAAATTCCTCCCCCCTCCCGATAGCTATCGGGACTCCAAAGGGAGAGAAAACCGTTGTCAACCCTAAACCATCAGTTAATACTGGAGGACCAATGACAAATGTAGAATCACCTTTGGAGGGAAAATTCTTTTTGACCAAAAGTTCATCGGATAAAGCGGTAAAAGTTGGAGACATGGTAAAAGAAGGCGATACAATTTTTTATGTAGAATCTATGAAAGTGATTAATGCCGTCAAAGCTGAGGATAGTGGGGAAATCGTAGAAATCTTAGTGAATCACGGAGATGATATTGAGGAAGATGATGTGGTCATGCGATTGAAATGATGAACGATAAACGATGAATGATGAATTCGTTAGTAAATATCATTTATCGTCTAGTATCGAAAAATAGCGTCGATAAAAATAGCTATTCCATACTTTACAAATTCATCGTTTATCATTCATAGTTCATCATTCTTTAATCTTGTTAATCTTGAAAAATCTTGTCATCCTGTATTTATGGAGGTACTAAATAAATTATTCGAAATGACCGCCTTGGGAGAAATGGCTAATTCTCCTGGTAGTATTTTCATGCTGTTCATTGCCTTAGGGCTACTCTATTTGGGCATTGCCAAACGGTTTGAACCTTTATTGCTAGTTCCGATTGCTTTTGGTGTCTTTTTAGCAAATTTCCCCGGCGGAAATATGGCAGTTACCACCGTAGCTGAAGCCCCTGGTATTGACCATAAAACCATCATCGAAATTGCGAAAGACCACGGCATTATGAATATGCTGTATTATATGCTGATTAAAACAGGGTTATTGCCACCGTTGATTTTCATGGGCGTGGGTGCAATGACGGATTTTGGACCGATGTTAAGAAATTTACGTTTAGCATTTTTTGGTGCCGCCGCCCAAATTGGTATTTTTTCAGTTCTATTTGCAGCAGTTTTGATGGGTTTTACTTTGAAAGAAGCCGCTGCTTTGGGTATTATTGGAGGCGCTGATGGCCCAACAGCTATTTATACCTCCATTATTTTAGCCCCGCATTTATTAGGGCCAATTGCGATTGCCGCTTATTCTTATATGGCTTTAGTACCTGTGATTATTCCTTTTGTAGTAAAATTATTGATGACTGAAAAAGAGTTAAAAATCAATATGAAGGCGCAGGAAAGGCTATATCCTAGCAAAACAAAAATTAAGAACTTACGCACCGTTAAAATTATCTTTCCCATTGCTTTGGGATTGATTGTATCTATACTTGTTCCTTCTTCTGTTCCTTTGGTTGGAATGCTATTATTTGGTAATTTAATTAAAGAAGTGGGTAGTGATACCAATCGATTATTTAAAGCGGCTTCGGATACGATTATGAATGCGGCGACTATCTTTTTAGGCTTGACTGTTGGCGCTACAATGACGGCTAGTTCTTTTCTAAATAGTCAGACTTTGATGATTGTTGTTGGTGGATTTATTGCTTTTGCGATTTCTATTGCAGGTGGAATTACGGCGGCTAAAATGTATAATTTATTTGCTAAAAAGAAGATTAATCCTTTGATTGGGGCGACTGGTTTAAGTGCAGTACCGATGGCATCGAGAGTGGCGAATGAAATTGCTTTGAAATATGACCCGAAGAATCATTTATTGCAGTATGCGATGAGTAGTAATATTTCTGGGGTGATAGGGTCGGCGGTGGCTGCTGGGGTATTGATTTCGTTTTTGAATAACTGATAAAGAAATAGTTAGCACAAATCGCAGGTGATTTCCCCACGGATTTAAAGTCCCCACGAATAATGGAATTTAAAATAAATCTTTGGTAAGGTATTAGCACATTAATCTCAATTAGATCATCAGTTAAAATATCCGCTGCCATTCATCCGTTACCAACCAATATATACAATTGGCAACGGATGTAAGGCAACGGATTTGACGAGCTAGACAAAACTTAAGCATTTTCTTAATATCAATTCTTAATCTGACGCTCTCCCTATTTTAACCAGTAACCTTCATCGTTGAATTTAAAAAGAGTCCACTCAAAAATAAAAATAGGTTACAAAAATCAAAAAAGTACTAATTGAAAATTCATCAATTAGCACTTTTTTGATTTTAAAATCTTTCTATCTAAAATTACATAGCAGATTCCTTCTTCTTCAAAACAATAGCGTCCACCGCTTTATCTTTCACCAACTTATTAAACTTAGGCAAATCTGTGTTTTTGATTGCCTCAAATTCCGTCAATTGTTCGTCGATGCGCTTTGTCAATTCTTCCCGCACTTGAATCATCCCATCTGTTGGTGGATAATCGCCTCGTTGAATCAATGAATTTAAGTGTCCCAATTTATTATTTAACCGAACAGGAAAATTTAAAGGGTCTTGACCACTTCTATTTTTTGTTTGGTATAAAGCCTTTTCTACTTTTTCCATCTTTTCGTTAATCTCATCTGCTAATTCCCCAATTTCCTTCATATCTTCATCGTCTCCAATTAATTTTTTATAATTATTTAATTGGTCTCTTACTTTTCGGATGTCGATAATCGCCTCATGCGTTTCGGTTAACTTATCCCCTACGCCTTTGATAAAATCAAATTGCTTTTGGATATCTGCCAAGGAGACTTCCGAACGAGGGTCTTTTAAGATTTTAAAAGTCTGTGTTTGTTCTACGTCGCCTACTTTTAAAGTAACTTTATAATCTCCTGGTACGGCTTGTGGTCCATTTAAAGAAGCCCACCACATAATCATACCATCGAATTTTTTAGCAGCAGGATACGTCATATTCCAAGAAAATTGATTACCACCTTCTTCCACTTTTAATTTATCTGCTTTTTCCTTCGCTTTAGTAGAATAAGTTCGGATTAACTCGCCATTGCCTTCATAAAAAGATAAGGAAACATCTTTGGTTACAGAAGTATCTTTTAAATTAAAATGTACCATAACGCCTCCTGGTCGATTCATCCCCGCATTACGAGGTTTTGGATTTTGCCAGCCGCCCATTCGGTAACTATCCATTGGTTTAAATAAGTGGACCTTGGCATTTGCCATCCCATCATTTAATTGGTGTAAAACCGTTAAATCGTCAATCATCCAAACGGAACGACCTTGAGTTGCCGCAATTAAATTATCATTTTTGATTGCTAAATCTGTAATTGGCGTAATCGGTAAATTCATTTGATATGGCTGCCAATTAGCACCATCATCAAAGGAGATGTACATGCCTGTTTCTGTACCAGCGTATAACATGCCTTGCTTGTTAGGGTCTGCTCGAACAACTCTAGTAAAATGTTGATTATCAATACCATTTACTATTTTTGTCCACGTTTGTCCGTAATCTTTTGTTTTATATAAATAAGGTCTAAAGTCGCCGCCTTTATACAAAGTTCCTGCGAAATACGCACCGCCATCAGAATGCGGGTCTGGGTCTACACTATTCCACATCAACCATTTTGGCGCACCTTTTGGGGTAACATCAGTCCAAGTTTTGCCACCATCTTTAGACACATTGACTCGACCATCATCAGACCCTGTCCATAATAAATCTTTGACTCTAGCGGATTCTGCAGCCGCAAAAATCGTACAGTAATATTCTACAGAAGTGTTATCTTGTGTAATAGGCCCACCAGAAGACTTTTGCTTTTCAGGGTCATTTCTTGTTAAATCTGGGCTAATCAACTCCCAACTTTGCCCTTCATTCATAGATACATGCAAATGATTAGAAGCCGTATATAATTTATTCGGGTCATGCGGAGAAATGAAAATCGGGAAATTCCATTGAAAACGGTATTTCATCCCATCTGCGCCCCAACCCATTGGTAAATCTGGGTGTACATTGATGACTCTAGCTTTGTCCGTTCTATGGTCTAATCTGACAAAAAATCCATCATAACTACCGCCATAAACGACTTCATTATTTCGTGGGTCAATCGCAATATGCCCACTTTCTCCACCAGCCGTTACTTCCCAGTCATCTTCTGTAATCGAACCGCCATCAGAACGGTGTTTGATTCGTTGGGTGGAGTTATCTTGTTGCGCTACGTATATTTTGTAAGGAAATGCATTATCTGTCGTTACTCTATAATATTGAGCCGTTGGTTGGTTCAAATAAGTACTCCAATTAGCACCGCCACTAAAAGATACTTGTACGCCGCCATCATCTGCAACTGCCATCCGCTTTGGGTCTTCTGGTGCAATCCAAAGGTCGTGGTGGTCACCGTGTGGCGTCCGCATCGTTTTAAAAGATTTACCACCATCTTTTGATTTATGAAACCGCACATTCAAACCATAAATAACATCTTCGTCTTGTGGATCGGCATAAATTCGACTATAGTACCAAGCTCTTTGTCTTAAATTACGCGTATCGTTTAATAAAGACCAAGTTTTTCCCGCATCAGAAGAAACAAATAAACCACCTTTTTCTGCTTCTACTTGCGCCCATACTTTATTAGAATTAACTGGAGAAACCGTTACGCCAATAATTCCTAAAGTACCTTCTGGGAAACCTTTATTTTTAGAAATTTCTTTCCAAGTGTCTCCACCATCTGTACTTTTCCAAAGTGCCGAACCTTCTCCCCCACTTTCTAAACTATAAGGTGTTCGATTGATATTCCAAGTCGATGCATAAATAATTCTAGGATTGTTTGGGTCTAAAATTAAATCACAACCACCTGCATCTTTATTGACAAACAAGACCTTCTCCCAAGTATCTCCGCCGTTTTTAGACCGATAAATACCTCTTTCATTACTAGATGCAAAAACATTTCCTAATGCTGCTGCATAAACCAATTCAGGATTTTTAGGATGGACTCGAATTCTAGGTATATGGTACGTTTTATCTAAACCAATGGACTTCCAAGTTGACCCAGCATCTTCTGATTTCCACATGCCATAGCCATAAGACATATTTCCTCTAACCGTGACTTCTCCCCCACCGACATAAATCACATTCGGGTCATATTCACTTACGGTAACTGAGCCAATAGATCCTCCGAAAAATCCATCAGAAATATTATTCCAAGTTTGGCCTCCATCTTCGGTTTTCCAGACGCCACCGCCTGCAGAACCCATGTAATATAGATTCGGTTTACCTGCTACTCCTGCTACAGCAGAAGACCGACCGCCTCGAAAAGGGCCTAAGTTTCGCCATTTTACGGCATCGTATAAAGATTCGTCAAATTTGACTTTAGCCGAGGTACTTTTAGTCGCTTTTTGTGCGGTAACGGGTGCACAACTGAAAAAGCAAAAGCATAGGCCAATAAATAGAAAAGGAAAGTGTAAATTTCTCATCCGCTATAGTTTTGGTTCTATTTTACAAGATGACAGGATTATATAGGATTGACAGGATTTACCCTGCTAACTAGCTATCATCTCTTTTTAGTTAAATAATGTGCCAAATATAGGAAATTGTTGGGATATGAAAGTTGATTTTTTTTTGAAGAAGGTATTATAAGTTCTCCTACGCTAGGTTCGCTCAAATTTTTGATTAATACATAAATTACACGAAATAATAT